>CAJQOB010000182.1 GCA_905479845.1 uncultured Flavobacteriales bacterium | reverse complement strand
GTACATTGTCTAAAAGGATGTATCCTCCAGATGGTACTTTATCGATGACCATATCATAGTAGTTACCATAATTGCTCTTGTCTGCATCGATGAAAACTAGATCAAATTCTTCGTCCAATTTTGGAACTATCTCCATGGCATTTCCAATTTTGAAATCAATCGTTTCTGCCAAACCTGCTTTCAAAAACATCTCTTTGACTATATCTTCGAGCTCTTCGTTTTTATCAATGGTGATCACTTTCCCTCCTTCAGCAAGTCCTTCAGCCATACACATTGCAGAGTAACCTGTGTACGTGCCTATTTCAAGAATTGTTTTAGGTTGAATCATGTGTGAGAACATACTCAAAGCCCGCCCTTGAAACTGACCACTCAGCATTCGAGGCTGAAGTACTTCGAGGTGCGTTCTACGGTTCAATTCGTAGAGTAATTCTGATTCTTGCTCAGTGTGAGAGCATACGTAATCGTCTAGTTCTTGTGAGATAAATTCCATAATTTCTAAATTTCGTCCAATATATCTTGATTGAGTATTCGATAAGTTCCTTTCGATCCTTCACTCAATATAAAATGTACAACGGCCGCTAAGGTCATAAAATGAAACACTTTAAAAAAGATTGTAGCAATTATTCCAAAAATCGCGGGAATTTCCACCATTTCAAACGGAATGTATAGGAGCGTTAAAACGAGCTCATTAAAAGCGTATAAAAAATTGTCAAAGGTCCAAGTGAGCGTAAAACTAATGAGGATCAAGACCAGGAAAGCCTTTCCAATTGGAATCGTCACCTGCACTCCACTGCGTTTTCTTTCTCGCACTTCTATTAGTACAATTGCCAATATCGGCAAGACTTTTACTATGTAAGAAATCCAACTTGAAATTAAAGCAGAAAAAGTAAAACCAAGGTTCATACCACCTTCTGCCAATAACAACTCTAGAGGCGTCTGATCCGAAAAAGTTAACACCAATTCGTTCCTATAGTAAATGGCCAATATGAGGGATAAAACTGCTACAGCAATCACAAGATCAAGCCAGAAACCTGAACTTTTCTTGGTGTAAAAATCAGGAAAAGACATCTTCTTACTGTTTGGATCTGAAGTAAACAAATAGTTCGATGCAATTACTACCGTTACCGTCCATGCGGGATCAATCATTCTCACCCAAGCAAACAGACCATGTAGGGAAAACAAATCAAGTGAAAATTGTCCTTGATTAAACAATGGAATTACAATTAAGGTAATAAGTAAAGTGACGATTGCAACTGCGAGGTAGGACAACATAAATTGCACCATAAAAGACACAAATCTTCCTTTTACCTTCTGAAGAAAGAAGTCAAAAGTTCCGTTTAACGATTCTTTAAATAGTTGGAGTATCCACATGCTTAAGTGATTTCTACAAAGGTGCGAATAAATTATGGAGCGGGGCCTGGTGGTGAGGTTTGCTCAAAAGGGCGAGGCTTACTCCAATCATCGCAATAAATTGATCCAGGATGAAGAACTTCAAGTGCAGCTAGCATCTCATTGTCAATTTTCCGTTTCTCTCGCTGAGCGCGATCGTAGAGGTTCAAATAAGTTTCTCCAAAATAACGCAGACACTCATAATTGCGCATTTGATAAAAAGCGAAGGCGATTTCCTTTAAAACTTTTCGGTACTTATCCGACTTTTCCTGAAACCCAAAACGCACATGCGCTGTGAACGAAACTTCCGGTAAACTTTCAGAACCTATCAATTTAAGGGTTGATTTTCTCACTTTCCACTCATTCACTTTCGACACGTAATACTCAATCAACAAAGGATCAACACCTTCAACCTTTCTCAACTCTTCTGTTTCTTCAGAAATCTCTTTAATTTTCTGTTCTACTTCATCCAAACTAAATCTATTGTAAAATGGATATTCGAATCCGGAATAACTTGGATCCATAGAAAAAGAAGCTGTTTCTCTAGATGTTAGATTTCTATTGTGCATAAAGTATTGGTAAGTTTTCTCTGAAACATCCTCAGAATTAAGTTCTGAATCAATCATCAAATCCCCGCTACTATTAATCATAATTCGAAAAACATCAATTACTCCACAGTAAGAAATACATGAATTATACAATTCGTCTTCAATTTTCTGTTTCCCCTGATCAACCATTAAAATCTCCTCCAATATCTCATCCATACACCTCACGCTATCCGCTTCAGACATCTGATAAAACAATGGATCAATCTCTTTTGGAGAATCATCACAACTAAACAATACTAGAGCAATAATTGGAACAAATAGCAGTCGGATCATACAATGAATTTAATCTTAGAGCAACAAAAACAATGCCCTGTTCACTCGATCTGCGAAGAAAATCGCACTTTTGCACCATGAAAACGGTCAATACAAAAGGATACAGTGCCATCGGAGTGTTTCGTGGGAAAACGCATCACAACATGGGAACGCTCTGGCGGTCCGCATACATTCTCGGGGCTTCCTATATTTTTACTGTTGACGGTCGATACAAAAAGCAATCTTCTGATGTACTTCGTACGTGGTCACGAATTCCGCTTTTCCAATACAAAACTTTTGATGATCTTTTGGCGAACATTCCTTATGATTGCCGCTTAATTGGTGTTGAAATTGATGATCGAGCAGAAATGCTGCATGAGTTCGAGCATCCGAAACGCGCAATTTACCTTCTTGGAGCAGAAGATTCTGGATTGCCAGAATTTGTAAAGGAAAAATGTCATTTCATAGTAAAATTACCAGGTAATTCTTCGTTGAACGTTGGCGTAACAGGAAGTATCGTGTTGCATGATCGCGTTTCAAAAGTGCCTACTGACTTGCCGCCAAGTCACCAAGAATAATTTGTTCGACTGAATTACAAAGGTTATTTT
>CAJQOB010000181.1 GCA_905479845.1 uncultured Flavobacteriales bacterium | reverse complement strand
TTGCATTAGATAGTTTGCATACTTCTGCATGCAACTCACGGTAAGTGATTTTCTTCCCCTCCGCATTGATGTCATTCGCTTCCCAAAAGAAGGCAACTTGATCTCCTCTGGTTGCTAGATGACGATCCAATAAATTCTCAGTGATATTCAACTGTCCGCCCTCGAACCACTTAACTCTTGGTTCCGAAAAGTTCCAGTTCAGCGTATTCGACCATGGTTTTTTCCATTCGAAGGTATCGGCGATATCCGACCAGAATCCTTCTGGGTTTTGAACACTTTGTGCGTATTTATCTTGATATTCCTCGAAGGAAGTAATGCGTAGGCTCATGATTTTTGATTTGAAAACCTAAAATAATAAAAAGAAGCTACTTGAGTCGCAGCAAGTACTCATATTCTAGTTGCGATTCCCGCGACCATTCAAGCAAGAAGGGTAATGTTAACAGCGTGGCTCGATGAGAAGGGTATTTCTTGACTACGCTGGCACCTCGGCGCTCTTCAATTTCGATGTAACCCGCCTCATTTGTGAAAACGAGAGATCCTTTTTTGGCATCCAGTAATTCACGGGTGTCCCATGTAGTGATAAAGTCTCGTGCCGAAAAATGAATTGAGTGGCTTTCGTATGCGTAGAGACTCACATCAAGACTCTTTTTACGTATTTCTTTACCGACTACCGAACTGGATTGAAAACTCAAAAGCTCAGGATAGAAATGAGTAGACATTACCTAATTGAACCCGATAGCGACTAAAATTGCAGGGAATAATATGCGCTCAGGGTGATTTTTAAGCGCTCGAAATGCCATCCAAGAAAGAATGAATAGTCCACTTAATGTGAGAGGTAAGATGACTGATTTTATTGGGAAAATAATTGAGAGTATGAGTATGGCTGCAATCCAAAACAACTGCATAAATCCGAAATGGTACTTGGCGAGCTTTTCCCTGAGACTGTCTGAGAATTGAAAAATGAAATTGGCCGTCAAAATTGCAGCAAATGGGAAGACAACAAAGATGTAATGCGGAAGCTTGTAATGAGAGAGTGAGAGCGCAACAAAGATCAAAATAAAACCTCCGATTGTGATAAATTCGCCTTGTAACCTTACCTTTTGGACGATGTTTCGGATCAAGTTTCTCACCTTAACAAATAGGGCAGGGATGAAGAAGAAAATCCAAGGTTGGAAATCCCAGAGGATGGAGTGGGTAAAGAAGAAATACCCAGAATCATTGGACCAGTAATTTTCACCCGTAATTCGACCGAAGCTCTGCGTCCAAAAGAAGAAGCGCAGACCCGATGGGCCTTCCAATCCGTAAACTGTTTTTTCAGGATGTAAATCGAATTGCGTGTATAGTCCATAGCACATTGGGGAAAGTAGAATCCCAACAATGATCAAGAGTAAAATCCACCTTGGGTTGAAGATGTTTTTCCATTGTCGTTTCAGAAGGAATTCCGTTCCAAAAGCTGCTGCGAGAATGACTAGAATAAGTGGACCTTTCGACATCATTGCGCCTGCTATTCCGAATGCCAAAAGAATGAAGTGGACGCTTTTTCTAGTTTGAAGGTAAGCTGCTAGTTGCCAAACGGAAAACATGGTTAGCCCTAGTAACATAGAGTCTGTCCTAACGTCATTCGTAATCAAAAACAAGGCTTGAGTTGAAGCTAGGATTAAGCTTGCGGCCAGAGCAATTTCTTTAGAATAGTACAATCGTGCAAATCGAAAAGTGCTGTAAATTCCAAGTAGTGTAACTAATACCGAAGGCAATTTGTAAGAGAAATTCGAGATTCCGAAAGCCATATAGGAAACGGCTGTAGTCCAAAAGAGTAGAGGTGGTTTATCCAGATAATCCTTGCCGTGCTCGTAAACCTGTAAAAAGGATTTTGTCCAACTCATTTCCATCGAAATCACGGAATATTGAGCGGCATCCACTTCCATCACATCGATGAACATATTTAGAAAGTACACGATGAAAATCCCTCCGAAAAGAAGATGGTATCGGTATTTCCAAAGGACTTGATTCATGTAAGAATTCGTTTCAAACTTCTAAAATTAACGATTCAAAGATAATCAAGTCCTTTTTGGCTCTTTTAATAGCAGCTTCGTTGTTTGATTAAGACCGTTATTTGCCGTGAAACACGAAGCTGCTAAACTGAAAAGTTTAGTGGTTAGTTACTTTTCTTCAAGAATTTTCTTTTTTTCTATTATATATTCTTCTTTGGTAAGAATGCCCTTTCTACGTAAATCATGCAGCTCTGTAAGACGTTCAGCCTTTGATGCAGTGATTCCTCCGTCCGCTGGCATATCAGTGGAGTCACTGTCAGTTAAAGGCTCCAGATTGTAGTAGTGGACTTTTTTGTATTGTAGCGTCCAGATAAATGGGAATAAGAGGAAGATGCCTCCAATAATGGCTCCCACATGCGCTTTTTCATTTTTAGTGATACTTGTATTTGTTGTTGTATACCCTTCTTTCTCCAGGCGAACTAAGGTGGTTGACCCTGATACTTTTTGGTCCTTCAATTTGTATGGTGTTTTGCCAACTGCTTCGCCATTGAGATAGACGTCGGCGCCACTTGGAAAAGATTCAATTCTAGTCGTACTCGAACAACTTGAGAATAGAATTGCAATTGCTAAAATCGCTGCTACTGGTCTGATTAATACTCGTACTTTTTTCATTTAATTTCAGTTTTTAGGGTTTCTAATATTACTATGGGGTAAACTTTAAAAGGTAACCCACTAAAGTTTTTTTTATTCGTTTGAATTAACTTTCATTAAAAAATATCCTAGTCCAATCGTTTTAATTTTGACCTTCCATTTTCCGTTGATGTGATCAAAATCAAGTTGATCTTTTACTTCAAGATCCTCAAATTTCTCAGCCATATTGAGTACCTCAATTTCATTTCCTTCTGGGTCAATAAGAGTCACAATAATCGTACTTCCTCTTACAGCGGTGAAGCTATATGTAAGGTTTAAATCCTTGTTATTAGAGGTGACTTTAAAGGGTATGAATGCTTCCTTGAAGTATGAGGCGAAACGATCTTCTATTCGCCAGATAGTTCTTTCTTGCGTCCCTTTTATCAGAGGTTTAGGGGCTTCCATAATCAGATCAACGATGTCACTTTTTACTGTTGGTAGAATCATAGATACTCCTCGCCTCGCCAAAAGATCAACGGTATTATCGACTGAATCAATTTTGGTTGATTGCTTTTCTTCTACAGCCTGTTTTGACTGAGATTTTTGTCTTGAAATCTGTTGCTTTAATAGTGGATTCACTGAGTAATTTCCTGTGGAAGCGTCCAACTTGGTCTTGCTACTTTCAACGGCAATGGCTTTCGTTTGGATTGAATCAGTTTTCGTTGAAGCCGTCTCCGATGAAGAAATGAACAGATATGCCGCAAATCCGATTGCAATCAAAGCCAATAGGATGATTCCAATTGATTTAGCTGCCTTAATCCGAGTGTATTTGACCTGATATGTTTGAACCGCTTCTTTGAACGCTCTAACTTTAAAGTGATTGGTGATTTCCCTTTGCGCACTCACATTTAAGGCAAAATCAGCATCTGCTTCAATTTTATTTTCGATAATTGATACTTGTTCAAGAGGTAATTCTCCTGATAGGTATTCTTCGATAGTGGCAATGTTTCTAAGCTCGTCTCTCATTTTTCTGAATGTTTTTGAAAGTTAAACGAGCCTGTTCCATGCATTTATATTTCTGCGTCTTCGTCGAGTTAGTGCTCGAATACCCCAGTTTTTCTGCAATGGATTGGATTGAGAAATTCCGTTGATAATACAGTTCGAAGATTTGTTTGCATTTATCCCCAAGTGATTGAAGTACATTTTCCAAAACACGATAGTTGTCCTTTAAGTCTAATGGTTCGTTGTATTTTTCACTTGAGTTGTACCTGTCCCACGATTCTTGCGTGAGAAAGTCTGTTTTATTCTTCTTGATTAGTTCATCCTTCCATTTATACTTGGCCACCTTAAAAAGGTATGTGTGGGCTTTACAGGTTAGCGTAAATTCGGGATTCAAACTCTTTCGAAAGAAAACGATTAAACTCTCCTGAAACAAATCTTCAGAGTCACTTCGGTTTCCACCATTACTTCTAACAAATTTATCAACCATTGGGTAGTATTTATAAAGCTTTTTTATGGCAAGTTCTTGCTTACCTTTTCTAATCATTGAAAGAATATCTGTTGCAGGTATATCGTCCATTTAGTGGTTTTTTAAGTTTGTTTTTACTCGTTAAAGCAGAAGTTATAGACATATAGAGAACAGGCTCCATATGCACTATGGGGTGA
>CAJQOB010000180.1 GCA_905479845.1 uncultured Flavobacteriales bacterium | reverse complement strand
AGTCAACAAGATCTTTACGCTTCCGTATTTTCTCTTTTAGCTAGTGCGCGAAATGATTTTGCCTTAGCGCCAGGAGCCGTTGCACCAGGTGGAGATGATCTTCTTTACCAAGGAAGTGTTGCAGATTGGATTGGTCTTACGAATTTCATTGAAGCACGAGCGAACTTGCGTTTGGCGAAAAATGATCCTTCAAAATACCAAGACGCCCTAACTGCAATTACCAGTGGTTTGACACGTGATTTGGTTTACACGTATACTGGTGGGAACTTTGCTCACCCAATGTACCAGTTTAACGAGCAGAGAGGTGATTGCTCAATTGGAGTTCGTATCACTGAGTTGTTGACAGATTACAATGATCCAAGAGATCCACTGTACAATCAAGTGTTTGATGAAGCAAATACGTACATCACTCCAGGATATTCGGATAAAATGGCGACGTTAGTTGAGCAGAAGTTTATTGAGGCGGAATGTACATTCCAAATTTCTGGAGCTGCAGGAGCACATCCATTGTATTTGGAAGGAATTACTTTGGCGCTTCAAGCTGAGGGAATTTCGGCTGCAGATATTGCTACTTACCTCGGTCAGGCTAGTGTTGATCCAGGTGCAGCAAGTCTTACTCTCGAGCACATCGTTAATCAAAAGTACTTGAGTTTATTCTTACATTCTGAGACGTTCACAGATTGGAGAAGAACTGGTTTCCCAACCATTGTGCCTAATGCTGGTTCAACCGTTCCCAGAAGGTTCCCAGTTCCACAAAGTGAAAGAAACCTTAACAGCGGAAATATTCCTGCTGCTACCATTTATTCCCAAGTTGATTGGGACTAAATAAAAAGTATAATTGTTTGGTTGTGAAAGGTTGCTTCAGTTTGAAGCAGCCTTTCTTTCTGAACAGTGCCTTCGAGCGATTATTTTAAGAGCAGTTTTACCGTACGAACAATGTCGTTCTTTTGCACATGAACAATGTACAATCCGCTTCGAAGATCAGCGACAGGTAAATGTTGGGTCATATAATGCACTGGTTCCTGACTAATGAGTGATCCTTGGGTGTTGTAAAGACTCACAGTTCCTCCAATCAATTCAATGTTATTTAGCTGTAAATAGGTTTGATCATCTGCAGGGTTTGGATAAACGGAAATTCCAGAAATACCTCCCATTGGGCAGCTCAAACTTTCAAAATCTTCAAAGGTGAAGTTGGTTTTTAAGAATGTGCGAATATATGATGGACGATCCAAAAAGAAATTCTCCAAGTAAGCACAGGATTGATTCCATTCATGCATCGTATTTGGATAACTCCATCGCAATATATGTTTGGGTAGTTCAGGTTCGTACTTTTCCCTGAAATAGAAGATAAAGGCTTTCATTAAATCAGGATGAAACGTGGTCATCAAGTGGTGCTGATAGCGACAGATGAAATCATTCTTAAATGTCTGATTGAGTAGTAGACTCTTGAAGAGAAAAGATTGATCGTTAAAGATGTCATCGAGTCGTCCAATAGGATCTTCATAAACCATGCCCACGGTTCCGTCTAAATCGTAGAGTAGAAAACGCCATTTTGAACTATCGGAATGCGATCTCCACAAGCGCATGTTGTTTCCTGGCCAATCCATGTTGCCAAAGAAGGTTTCCAAAATGTAATAATCGATGAAATTATCGATGTCGACCTGTTCGGCTACGTGTTCGTAATTCTCTGGAATGGATATGTCGTTTTGTTCGATGAAATCAAGGAGATCAATCCAACCTGTTGCACTTCCGGCGTTCACATTTAAGTATCCATCAATCATGTCGACACTGTCCTTATCAACTCCATAAAGGGTGTGCAAGTAGTGTTGATCTTGTCTTTCCTTTATGGTTTGAATTCCCCAATACTCGCCATTCACATAAACAATTGCAGGTCGAGCCATTTGAAGATCGATATCCAGTCTCTTAAGATGAGCCAAGGCTTGAATTAATTCATCTTTGAACAAGCTGCTGCCAATCCAATTAAGTGAAGTAAACGAAGATCTTGCTACGAAGCGTTTCACTTCCCCGTTCTCACGATCAGGGAATAGGTGGTAATTGAGACTTGATTTTCCGTACTCATCGCGTAAATAAAATCGAAGTGACTTTTGAGAGTAACTCCTCGATCCGTTTCCAGAGATGCGAACACCCATATTTTCTGAAAACTGTTCTTCTCCTTCACCATTGAAAAGAGTTACCGAGCACGGGCGCTCCCAATCGATTCCCCGTTGATAGTAGTTTCCTGACCAAAACGGATTGCTTGAATCGTAATGAACACCGGGAACGTAAATCCCAGTATCTTGATCGAATAGGTTCAGGCTATCAATAACGATGGAAAGGACATCAAAAGAATAATCGTTTGCCTGAGTAAAATATGTTCGATTGTGAACGGGACCAGATGGAAGACCATTTTTATATGGCTGAGCTCGGATTACGACTCCATGTTTAACGTCTTCTATGGGTAGATTGAAATTATCTGGACTCGTTGGGATTAGTGACAGCTTGTTCGCCGTGTTTTCAACAATGTCCACCGAAGTGTCGTACAAAAGAGATTGAGTAGTGGGAACTGATCCATCCAAGGTATAATAAATCGAGTCGGAGCAAGTCATTTCCAAGTTGAACGAATAAGAATAGAAGCCTTGAGGATGTGAGAAATCAATGAAACGAATGAAGTCAGAATTGTTGTTGGATGATAGAGGGGTAGACTCCTT
>CAJQOB010000179.1 GCA_905479845.1 uncultured Flavobacteriales bacterium | reverse complement strand
GTTATTCGTTCGAATGCGAATACTCCATTGGATGAAAATGATCCTGAAAACTTAGTTACGCTTCAAGCTTATCTCGAACGTGAGCAATATGGTTCTGCTCCAATTCTTTTTGGTCAATACTGGAACTCAGAAGAAAACCCTCGTGCCGATTACGATGATTTAGGTGAAACGTACTTGCGTCGATTTGTTGTTCAAAAAAGCGATGCAGATATTAAGGCTTTCCAAGATGAAGCAAGAGCAAATGAATACGCAAAATCAATCACTGGTTCAGTTGTAACAGAGAAGTATTATTTATCGAATGAGCGAATACGGGAAAATGCTGTTGCTACGTATGCTCAAACGACTTTCCTTCCAAGAATGTACTGGGGGAATATGAGTGACGGAAAAGTGTCAGGATATAAGAACTGGTCTGGATACGATCCTAAGGTCGATAAAGGAACCGAAAAAGGGAAGGATGGAAATCGACTCCCATCATTTGGTGAGAACATGACTTACATGATGAATTACCAAGTGAACTGGATGTACTGGCGTTACTTCATGTGGAACTTCGCAGGAAGACAAAACGATATTCAAGGGCACGGTAGCTCAATGCGTGGTAACTGGAAATCTGGATTTGATATGGTAGACGAAGCTCGTTTGGGTAGTCAAGATGCCGCACCATATTTTACACAAGAGAACCCATCAAACAACGCGTTCTTCTTCTTGCCATTAATCCTCGGGTTGATTGGTTTGATTTTCCACTTCTACAAATCACCAAAAGATGCCTTCGTAGTGTTCTTAGCATTCTTATTTACAGGACTCGCTATTGTGGTTTACTTGAATCAGAAACCGTTTGAACCAAGAGAGCGTGACTATGCATATGCAGGTTCCTTCTATTTCTTCGCGATGTGGATGGGAATTGGAGTTTATGCACTCTACGAAGCATTCAGGTCTTTCGGTAAAAAGGAAATTGGTCGAATAGGAATCATTGCAGGTGCTGGATTACTCTTGTTCTTGATCATCGATGCATCGGGAGGAGAAATGATTCGTTCGATGTCATGGTTGATTATTTCGGTAATTGCCGCAGTAGGTATTGGAATTATGATGCTACTGTCCAAAGTCTTGAAGAAGGATGAACACGGAGCAGGAGCAGCTATTTTATTGACCATTGCTGTTCCGCTTATTCTTGCCTTCCAAGGTTGGGATGATCATGACCGTAGTTTGAAAACGTCGGCGCGTGATTTAGCAATGAACTACCTGAAATCATGTGAGAAAAATGGTATCATCTTCACGAATGGTGATAACGATACCTTCCCACTGTGGTACATGCAAGAGGTAGAGGAGTACAGAACGGATGTTCGTGTATGTAACCTATCGTTAATGCAAACAGATTGGTACACAGATCAAATGAAGATGAGAGCTTACGAGTCAGATCCTCTTCCAATTAAGTTTACAGAGGATCAAATTCTCATGTATGCTGGAAACACGGATCAGATTTATTTCTTCGACTTATTCCAATTGTTCTCGCGCGCAACGCCTGAGTTAACAAAGAAAGTAATTGCTTTGAGGGCTAAGGCAAGTCCGAATGAGGCGAGAGCATCAACGGCTCAATTCGCGAGACAAGCACAGTCAATTTTGGCGAGTGTTACTGGTGCCGATCCTAAAACAACAGCTCGATTGGATAAAATTCGTTCCATCGTTGGAGGTGCTCCAAAAGAGAATCTTGCAGATGATATTTACCAACGATTTAGCGCTTGTTTAGAAGTGTTAATGGCTTCTCAAAATCAAGGAGCTTCTGTTAAAATGACGCAACAATCGGCGCAAGGATTACAGGATCTATTGTTGAATTTTGAACGAGCTTGGGATTTCTCAAACCTTCAAGATGCAATGGAATTTACACGTAACGACGATAACTTGTTGGAGACAGAAGGTCAAACGATCCGAATTTTCCCAAGTTCAGGGTTTGTTCTTCCAGTGAATTTCGAAAATGCAATCAGATCTGGATTGATTACAAAAGATCAGAAAGACGACTGTGTAACGGAATTGCGTTTTAATTTCGACAAGCAATACATCACACGTGAGCAAACAATGATGCTTGATATCATGGCGAACAACGATTGGAAACGTGGTCTTTACTTCTCTTCACCTGGTGGATCGGAAGTTGCACTGGCTCTTTACCGTCGTGGATATGTGAAACAAAACGGAATGGCATTCGAAGTAAGTCCATTAAACCGTCCAAATGAGCGCACAAACATGGAGCGCATGTACGAGAACCTCATGAAGAACTACTCGTATGGAGCAATGGACAATCCAGATGTTCTTACGGATTACTATACAAGACGTCACACAAAACAGTACAGATCGCACTTCTACAGCCTAGCTGACGAATACATGGCGAGAGTGTACCAACCTCAACGTACAGGAGCTACTATTTCAGAGTCGGAAGCTAAAGATTACAAGAAGCGCGTTATTGCACTTTTGAAGAAATCGTTGGAAGTTATGCCCGCAGATGTCGTGATCGATTATGGTGAGCCAAGTCGAAGCAGAGATCCTAGAGACGGATACCCACAATTAGATGGAGCAGGAGGGATTTTGAAAGATGGGAAAGGACAAGAAGTGAAATTGAAAGGATATGTTGACGGTGAACTTCACAACTATGTCACGTTGTTCTACGAGGCAGGAGATGTTAAGTCTGCTGAAAAACTCGGAAATACAGTTGCTGGACAATTGGAATCGATCATCAATTACTTCGATCAAAGTGATGTTAAATTCGTCACTGACCCAAGAAACAGGGAAGATTTCTTAGCAGCAATGCATGCGTATTATGTATTGAATACTTCAGCAATCAATGCGGGTCAAGAGAAGAACAAACTTGCGACACGTACGAACAAGAAGCTGATGTACTACAACAAAGAGTTGTACCCAAGATTGATCAAGGAATTGAAAGAACGTGCTAAGGAAAATGGTGAAAGCTTGAATTCTTCAAACGGTGGAGACTATTCTAACGCGATGAGAGTGTTGGAAGACTACCAGATGGGTATGGGAATGCAATTTGGTTATTACCCGAAGCCAGCACCTAAAAATGGCGCATTGCCTCAAGGTCCTGGTGGAAATGAGATGCCTTCAATGGAAGAAATTGAAGCTATGCTGAAAGCATCCAACCCAACGCAAGATTCTACTATGCCTCAGTAGGTTAGGAAGATGAAAATTTTTAGAACCCCCATTTATTTTCCTTGGTTTTTTCCTCGGCGAAGATGGGGGTTTTCTTCTGCCTCAAATTCTGTGTACCTAACTTTTGATGATGGTCCAACTCCTGAATTAACCAACTGGATTTTGGAGTACTTGGATAAGGAAGACATCAAAGCGACGTTCTTTTGTGTGGGATCAAATGCTAAGGAATACCCTGAGTTAATGGAGCGAATGACAAGTGCGGGACATGCAATTGGAAATCACACCATGCGACATGAAAAAGGCACTAAGGTGTCGAGGAAAGAATACTTGAACTCCATCAAAGAAGCCTCAAAGTATATTGATAGCAAGTTGTTTCGTCCACCTTACGGAAGGTTGCCAATGGTTTATGGTCGAAAGATAAGAAGTGAATACCAAATTGTCATGTGGTCCTGGCTCTCCTATGATTACGATAAGTCCATTCCTGTAACTCGAATTTTTGAAGAGGCTTATCGAATTAAAGCGGGGGATATTTTGGTTGTGCACGACAATGAAAAGGTCATGGGAAGAATCAAAGTGCTATTACCCAAATTGGTGCAGATTATCCGAGAAAAAGAATTGAATTTTGCGGTTATTTCTTCTTCTTCTTGAAGACCGGTACAGTTGAACAAGGCTCACCGTACATGATGCTTTTGGCAACAGGTTGAAGGTGTTTGACGAGTTCTGTCATCGCAAATGCAGGATCCGCAACATCGGCACATCCTTTAATGATCATACGGCCATCTTTGTATTCGTCCAATGGTTCAGATTGAATTCGCTTTAAGATCAAATGCTTTTCTAAATCAGTCTTACTTCCAATAACGAAATCAGAAGCGTAAGGCAACAACTGTGACCCAACGAGCATGTAGGCCCAAGTTGGAATAATTGCATCAACTTTACAGTGAACGTAAACTGCTTTTCCATCAAAATCTGACCAATCAGTAGCTTTTACCCAAGCACGAAAGTCCTTCTCTTTCAAGACCAGTCCTTGCCAAAGTTGCTCGGAAATGTCTAATTCAACCAATGTAACACGTGGTTTGAAGTTGGCCAAATCCATAGAGATTAAGCCACTTTCTTGTACTCGATTTACGATTTCATCCATAATTCAAAGGTAGTGATTTTAGACTACAGCGGTAAACGAACAGTGAATGTCGTTCCCTTCCCAGCAGTACTTTTTACGTAGATTTGACCTTCGTGCTCCTCGATAATGAGTTTTACGTAGTAAAGCCCAAGTCCAAATCCTTTCACATCATGTCGGTTTCCCGTTGGAACACGGAAGAATTTGTCGAAGATCATTTTCAAATCTTCCCGTTTGATCCCAATTCCGTTGTCAACAATTTCCAATGTAAACCAGCGCTTATCTGATTGAGTTTTGATCGTAATCTCTGGAGTTTCGTCACAGTATTTAACTGCGTTATCCATTAGATTGTATACCACATTAGAAAGGTGAACCGGATCAACATTGACCTCAAATTGAGGAGCGTTGAGTTGGAGTTGAATCAATCCACCAGTTTCCATTTGATTGAAGTCGAAATTGTCTTTTGCTTCTCGAAGAAGCTCGTGAATATCGAACGGTTCCTTTTTCAAAGACAGCGAGCCCTTGTTCATTTTTGCTACATTCAATACGCGCTCTACTTGGTGCTCTAAACGCTTATTTTCCTTAAAAATGATTCCTGCGTATTGCTGTAATTTCTCCTGGTCATTCACGTTACTCCGCATGATCATTTCAGCCGATAACCCGATTGTGGAAATGGGGGTCTTGAGTTCGTGTGTCATGTTGTTGATGAAATCCGTTTTTACCTCAGAAAGTCTTTTTTGACGCATGATGACATTCACTGTAAACCCAAAGAAGATGAGGATTACGACAACGATAAAAATCAAATAGAAGTAAGGCGAATAGGATGTGTCTAACTCAGTAGCAGCGCTTTCTACCTGAACATCTGGAAAAAAAACGGTGAAGTAATGTCCATCGTTATTCCAAACGGCTTCCGAAATGGGTACTTCTGAAGTGCTCTGCTCTATGGCGGCAAACGTTGAATCTCCAATGTATTCAATGAGGTTTCCAAAAACAATTGAATCCGTGAAGCAATCGTAAATTCCATATTGGAAGTCGAAGCGAACCTGTTGTGCGTAGAATTCTCGTTTCAGTAATGTTTCTAAGTAATACGGTTGCAATTCTTCGTTGATGTCAACAGAGAAATAATTGGGTTCAATTTGCTTTACTGCACCGTACATGTCAGAACTGTCGGAACTTTGCAGGGCAATGTCCTTCAGTACATTTCTAAGCGCGATGTGCGTGTTTTCGGTGAATCGCACAAAGTTTAAACTGTCCTCACGCTGCTGTATTTCTACAGATTTTGCTTGAGTAGATACAGTTTTTTTGATCCAAACGCCTTGAATAATCATAATGCTCAGGATGGATAAAATCCCCAGCACGATCACGGCATTGATGGTTCGTCTGTTCATAGTTTAAAAGTACGAAATCTAATTTCTCGATTGAACCGTGAATCGCTTTTTAGCAAATGATTAACAGAGTTAGTGTATGAACAACTTTACTATTTCTTCGTGATCTTCGAATTGAAGGCGAATCAAATAGTTGCCAATTGAGAGTGGCGCGTGAAGTTTTACAGATCCTTTAAATGCATTTAATGGGGCAACTTCCTCGGTTATTACTGGATTTCCAATCATTGAAATGAGTGTTATTCCAGAGATACTCTCAATCGACCTTTCGGAATTGAACAGGATAAGTTCATGAGTTTCGCTCGAATAATGAACAACAGTTTGGTCACCTTTCGAACAGTTTTCAACTGAAATAACTTCAAACTCTTCGCGGTTTCCATCAAAATCTACTTGAGTTAAGCGATAGTAATTTATTCCGAGCTGGGCTTGTCTGTCCATGTAGGAATAGGTGATTATGCCTTGTGAGTTCCCATTTCCGTTAATCGAAGCGACAACTTCGCTTGAGCCGTTAATATCGATTCTTTCCAAGAGGAAATAGTCATTATTCACTTCAGAAGCTGTTGTCCATTGAATTTTCGGAAGGCCATCTTCGCATTCGGCACTAAAGTCAATGAGTTCTATAGGGAGGAGCGTAAAACAAGGGACGACCGTTGCAGGACACATGGTATTCGCGGTTGTGGTAGGATTAATATTATTGTTCGTAATGTTTGATCCAGAAAGAGCTAAGGAGTTACCTGAATTTGTTACGGTTACCGTTCCTGAGTTGTCTTGTCGAACATCTTGCGAACTTGCGGAGAAAGTGCACTCGTCAATGACAACACTTGCGGGATTGCTCGATCCAACACGGAGGTAAATGTGATTTCCTTCGCTCGTTGCCGTGTTACCGCTGAAATTACAGGACGTTACCGTCGCTATTGCCGCGCTACCGCTTCCTGAGAGGGATGTGTTGATGGAGATGGCTCCTCCTTTCCCCGAATTAGCAACGCTGTTATCTGTGAAATCGCAATTCGTCGCGGTTAAGGTTGATCCTCGAGTTAAAGTGATTGCTCCGCCGTATTTTGGACCGCTACCACTATGCGTTGAATTTCCCTGGATGCAGGACCCAGAAATGGTTAGGTTCGCTCCAGAGAGATAGACGGCTGCTCCACCTTGCGAAGATGTGTTGATATTGTCGGAAATACGTGAGTTTGTTACGGTAACAAAAGTTGTATTGTTTCCAGAAATATACATTCCTGAACCTCCTTGGAGTGATTTTGCATTTCCTGACAAAGAATAGTTCGTAAAAGAAACGATGTTTCCATTTCCTTCGATATTCACTCCACCTCCAGCGACACTTGAATTTAATGGATTACAATTTGATCCGCCTCCTATGAAATCGATAATAGATCCTCCGGAAATTACAATGGCAGATGCTCCACCACCTGAAGAATTTTCATTCACTTGAACGTCGGTTACTGTGATATTAGTTGCTCCAGAAAAATTCAAGGTGCTCGCGCCACCAAAACCGTAATTGTACCCAGTCAAAAAGATGCCCTGAAGTGTGATGTTCGAGCCTGTTATGTTAGCCCAACGGTTCGCATCAACACTTGTCCCATTGTTATCAAAGAAGCTTAGACTGCTCCCAGCTCCAATTATGGAAATTCCATTCATTGATGATGTAAGAGCTAAGTTAGCATCTGTTAAAAAGTACATTCCAGCGTCAATGTAAATTATATCACCCGAGGAAAAACTCCCACCATAAGTTGCAATTACATTACTCAATGAAGCTTTTGGAGTGTTCGGCGAGATTCCATTGTTGGAGTTGTTCCCAATAGATGTAGTGTAGACATCACCCGTAAGGTCAGAATCGTTAACATAGTAATTAGTAGCCCCACTGTAGTAGGAAGTGAGGAGAAGGGGTATCAATATGCGGACAAGTTTTAACAATTTGCGTTCATTTGGAGGAGATAGATTTCAATATAGACTATTCAATTCCAATGAAGGGTTGTGAAGATCAGATTTGTGATAATTCGTTACGATTGTCCGTAAAACGCTAGCTTTTGTGGTGAATGGTTGTTTGAAAAACGAGATAAAAGTAGTCAGGAGTTTTTTGCCTGGATAAGTTTTACATCGAAAGTTCTGGATACGGGTACTTCGATTGACAAGTAAGTTAATTCAATACGATATGCCTGGGATTTGCCTTTCAGTTTTTGAATGTATTCCGGGTTGATCAAATAAGATTTGTGCACTCGGTGGAATTCCACATCGATTTGATCTAAGAGTTCGGTGATCTTTTTTAGAGATATTCGATGCATCATTTTGTCTACAGAGCCATCAGCATTTAGGTGGTAAGTATTCACGTAATTATCGTTGGCTTCAAACGCAATAATTTTTTCAATTGGGCTCTCAAGTAGTATTTCATTTCGACTATTGGTAATACGGAACAGCTTCTGAAAAGAATGATCGGTCGTTTCATGGTTCTCTGTGCTTATCACAACTCGTTTACTCAGGTCAAAATACATCAACCAAAGAATGTAAATGGAAGCAGGGAGTATTGGGAGTATTAAGAATGAGTTGTAGTAAAGAAGTAGGTCAACGTTAGTTGAATCATTTAAAAAGCCAATAGTGATTCCAGAAACAAGTGAAATGGAGAAAATACACCCCACAATCAGAAGGTGCCAGAAGGCGTTTGGAAAAGTTTTGGAAAAGAGCTTGATTAAACTCCAACTCAACAGAAATGAAATAATGAAAATAATGGGGTAGGTGATCCAAGGGGTGTGATTCGGAAGAAACACGAAAGGATTCAACGCGAATGTTGCCAGTGCAAAATAGACGCTGTACAAGGTTGCAATCAATAGGTGATATTTCGCTGGTACTCTCAATTTTCTTTTGCGATTTTACGAATTCCAATGAAAATAAGACCAAATAAAAGAAGCAAGCTCAACAGAAGAAACCAGACTATTTTTGAACGATGATCAGCTACATTTTTTTCCATCTGCTGATTTTTCACTGCAAGATCTTTCTCTTCTTGAATCAATTGAATTTCCAATTCCTTTTTCATCAATTCATTCTGAAAGGTCTTGTCTTCGAGTTGACTTTTAATTTTTTCCTGATTGAGTTCATCTTTTAACTCTTCGAACTGGTCGTATACATCCGTTGAGCTTTTCCAATCCTTCAAAGCTTTGAAAGTTTCAATTTTCAGAAGATAGATGTCTAGTAAGTGAATCCGAAAATTGTTCTGGATTGATGCTGTTTCAGCACGATCAAAACTCCGCAAGGACTCAGCGTAGTTTTCCCTAGCCATGTGAATCCTTCCAAGTAGAATTTCATATAAAATCCTTTCTTCAATTTGATATTTTTCCAGAACTTGATTAATCTGTTCTAATAGACGCTCAGCATCCGCTAGTCGGTCGATTTTGATATAAATATCAGCAATACCGAGCTGAGCGTATACCACGCCTTCAGTATTTGCCAATTTTTTCTCGATCAATAAAGAATTCGTAAAATAAGAGAGGGCAAGATCGAAGCTATCTCGTCTGTTATAGGCATCTCCCAGATTATAAAGTCGAATGGATTTTTGCAGTGGCCTATTGAATTTCTCTTCGATCTTCAAACTTTTATTGAAGTATCCACAGGCTTTTTCATAATCTTCGAGCAATAAATGGATATTACCAATATTGTTGTAACAGGCCGATATTCTGCCATCATCCTGAATCGTTTCTGCAGCATTTAGGGCTTTCAGATAGTGATCCAATGCGGTTAAATAGTATCCTTTATTCTTGTTGACGATACCCAAGATGGTATGGGCGTTGATCGTATAAAATGATGAGTTATTGTTTTTCGAACTTTCATCGAGCAATTTATTCGCTTTTGTGACAATACTCGTATCACCATGTTCGAGCGCATGGAAAGCAATGGAATCAAGTTCATCCAGATATGCGTCTTCTTGCCCGAGAAGGGCACTCCAGCAGGAGAGGGTGAAGAAGGAAATGAGGATGAGTAACCGCATGTTCTAGAATAAAGTATTGCTTAAAAAAAAGAAAGTTACTGAATTTTCCCGAACATTATTTTAAGCATAACGCATAGGAAACAGGAAAAGCTCCAATGCGAGTACAGTACATCCCCCTTGGTGTTACAAACGGAATATAAAAAAGAGTAGCGATACGAGAATTAAAACCCTTGAACCCCGTTCACAGTGGTATACTTCAATACGTTCTTTTTCTCAGGGTGAATGCGCGCGAATGCCGATTGAACAGCTAAGGTTCCTTCATGGAAACCGCACAGAATCAATTTTAACTTATTCTCGTAAGTATTCACATCACCAATAGCGTAAATTCCAGGGACGTTCGTCGAGTAATCCAATGTGTCCACTTTGATAGCGTTTTTCTCAATTTCCAATCCCCAATTTGCGATCGGTCCAAGACTTGGTTTTAATCCAAATAAAGGAATGAAATGATCTGTTTCAACGATCTTTTCTCCTTCTGTCTTGTGCTTGATCGTCACGTTTTCAATTTTACCGTTTCCGCCCACACCAATAACTTCTGCTTCGGTGATCAAATTGATTTTACCCGTGTCAGCTAAGTCTAAAACTTTCTGAACTGAATCTAAGTGCCCTCTAAACGAAGAACGTCTGTGGACCAGGGAAACTTCTGTTGCAATCTTGTTTTCAGTTAAGAAAATTGCCCAATCCAAGGCAGAATCTCCACCTCCAGCAATTACACAACGTTTCCCGCGATAGAACTCAGGGTCTTTAATGATGTATTCTACACCCTGATCTTCGTATGATTCTAAATTCTCAATAGGTGGTTTTCGAGGTTCGAAAACTCCCAATCCTCCAGCAATCATAACAATTGGTGCGTGGTGCTTCGTCCCTTTATTTGTTGTCACGATGAATGTTTCATCTTCCAATTTCTCAATGTCGACTGCTGCTTCTCCAAGTGTGTATCCTGGCTTGAATGGTGCCGCTTGTTCTTCCAAGTTTGTGATCAAATCTCCTGCAAGAATTGAAGGGAATCCAGGAATATCGTAAATCGGTTTCTTGGGGTAGATTTCTGAACATTGTCCTCCTGGTTGAGGAAGTGAGTCAATAAGATGACATTTTAATTTCAATAATCCCGCTTCGAAAATTGTGAAAAGCCCTACAGGCCCAGCTCCGATGATGATGATATCCGTTTCGATCATTTTGTTTCATGTTTGAGCGACAAATTTATCAAAACATGTTCAAACCAAGGTAATGAAGCTTACAAAGTTTAAACTTGAGTCCAATAATGCAACTCATCCTGATATTCCTTATTTTAGTATGATGCGCCAATTTGCGACTACATTTTTGTTGATTTTTCTAATGCAAAAAGCATTCTGTCAGCTCTATGTTGAACAGGAATTTCACCACTATGTGGTCGAAGATTTAGATAATTATCAAGAAACGATATCCATTATTGGTCAGAATGGATCCACGTCGGAAGAGTCTTTGGGTTTCCTTGTGAATGAGAATGCCGAATTACTGCACTATAAGTTGTACGAACGAAAAGGGGATCTTATTTAATTCACCCGAGAGACAGTGAACCTCGTGCGATACTCACATTTTCAACTTTTCCAGTTTGGGAAACAAGGAATTTCACAAAGACCTTGTCCTCAATGTTCTTGTTGGCCAAACTTTTTGGGTACTTGACATTCTCTTGGAAATAACTGATCATGGCGCTCATACCACCTGCAAATTCAGGTTTTGAGTCAATTTCTCCTTTCACGATTTCACTTTTTTGTTGTGGTAAAACTACGTTCTCGTGATTGTTTGTTTTGAGTTGAACACTCATGGTCAAGACCACTCCAGCTAGAACTACTGGGATTAAGATTACTTTTTTCATGTTAAACGTATTTTGTGTTTTTAATTGAATAATTCGTTTTTGAAGCAAGGATTTCCGATTGAATCCATTTGCTAGTTCAGGGATTGTTACTCCCAAATGAGAGGAGAGTAGGGCATAACTATATTTTGTAACATCCGTTGCGTCATTCACGCACACTTGATCAGCCAAGTATTCATGGTTCTCCTTCATTTTTAACTCCCACAAATAGACAATGGGGTGAAACCATAATAGGCAACGGATAAGACGAATGAAAAGGATATCAATAGAGTGTTTTTGACGAGAATGGGCCAATTCGTGCTCTAGGATAAACTCAACATTGTCTAGTTGATATTCACTAATGAAAACAGTATTGAAGTGAGAATAAGAATGTTTCTTGTTTGATACGAGGTAAATTCGCTGTTTCCCCAATCGATGTAGAAGCTTCGCATCCTCAGGTTTGCGCACTCTCCAGAGACTCCAAGTAAAATGAAGTGCGGAAAGCAGTGCTCCGAAAGAATAAGTCCATAGAAGCCAATTGATACTAGAGCTCGTTTCTGATGTGTCAGCCGATGCACCAATTTCGATCATTGGTAGCTCAATTGCAAAACCACTGATCACACGTCCTTCGGAGTAATGATAGGCAGTTCCAAGCGCGATTGAAATAAGTGGAAATCCAATTAAGTACCATCGGTTGAGTGCCAAGTGTCGCCCACTTTGATTCATTTTGAGATAGACGAAGTATCCAAAAATCAAATTGATCGAGATTAATATGATATTCATCCAACTCATGATTTCTTGATTTGATTCATGATCTCTTCAAGTTCTTTCGCTGAGATGTTCTTTTCTTTGACAAAAAAGGAGAGCAGATTTTCAGCTGAACCACCGAAGTAGTTTTCGATGAGATGGTTCGCAGACTGATTGGCATACGCCTCACGAGAAATTAAAGGATGGTATCTGTGAGTTCGACCGAATGATTCATGACCAACAACCTTTTTCTTTTCAAGAATTCGAATGATAGTTGAAACAGTGTTGTACGCAGGTTTAGGTTCAGTAAATTTGGCCACGATCTCTTTAACAAATGCTTTTTTGAGATCCCATAGAATCTGCATCACTTGTTCCTCGGCTTTCGTAAGTTTTTGCATCTCGATTATCGTTTGAATAAACTTAAAACTAATTTCTTAGTTATAAAACTATAATTTTAGTTAAATCAAAAATCCGTTGGTGGATTAAGAGAAAAGTGCGGCTTCAAACTTAGTGAGAATGGACCCTTGGAGTCAAAGTGGGTATGCGTAAGAATGTAAATTAACTCAGAAGAAATCTACTGAGCCTTCAAATAGTTTCGAATCCCTTCGAACATTCTCCAAGAAATCTCTTTTACAAATTCAGGGTCTTTCAACAAAGCATAATCTTCTGCATTATCGAAGAAGAGACATTCAACGAGTACTGCCGGACATGCTGTTCTTCGTAAAACGTAGAACTCAGCTTCTTTATCCTTATCACCATCAGTTGTATCGTAACGCAGTTTCAAACTCAAGTCTTTGTAATACGGTTCGATCGAATTAGCAATACTTTCAGCCAAGGCGTCGGATTTTGTAACACCTCGCGTCGTGTAAATTTCGAATCCGCGTGCTTTCGAATTGAATGCATTGTTGTGAATCGAAATGAAAATTGTTTGAGAGCCAGGGAATTGATTGGCTACTCTTACTCGATAACTTAAGGAAAGATCACGCGGATCGTTTTCATCAACAGTTGTAATAATGTTGTAATCATCGTCCAGCATTCTTAAAAATGAACGAAGCATTCCGCCAATACGACGGTTAATGACACCTTCATAAGCCGTTTCGCCATTTGGAAAGGTGTGCTTTTTTCCGTTTGTAGTATAGTTTCCGTTTTCATCGATTCCGCCGTGGCCGAAATCTAATACGATATTTTTAATCATGGAATATTGGTTTTAGTTAAGTCCAATGAATTTACGCATTTATTTTGAATGATCTCTAGGAGTGAGGGAATTACCAGCGCCATATCATTACAATTCTTTATCTTTAGTCACTCAAAAGTTGGTACTATGAACAGCAAATTTCTGATTGCCTTTTCCATTTGTTTCATTTCCTTCACTTCTATATCTCAACAACTTGAAAAGATGGTGTTGGAAAATTGGGTGGATGGTGCATGAGAGAATAGAATGCAAGAACTTCCTTTTTACAATGAAGAAGGACGATTGATTAGGAAGGAAATTGCCCACTGGAATTCCTCTTCGAACCAATGGGAAGATCAGAGGAAAACGGAATATCAGCGTGATGAAAATGGTAATCTGTTGAGCAGGGAAATCTTTAAATGGAATCCAGAACTCTCCACTTGGAAAGCAAATCAACGAGCTAGCTTCTCGATAAATGATCAAAACAAGCCAAGTAATGTTCTTACTGAAATTCGAGATGAAAATGGTTGGTACAACCAATCTGTTGATGAATACGAGTATGACGCGAATGGAGATGTGATCAAACGAAAATTGAGACGTTGGGATAAAGCTTCTCTTTCATGGATTCCATAACGAAAGATCGATTACAGGATTGAGTCGGAGAAAACTGCGGGATACACGATCTATTTTTGGGACAACAAACTAAGCGAATAGCAACCGTATAAAAATGCGACGTATCACTATACCAATGAAGAAACGCTGGAGTATATCATTTTTGAATCATGGGTCGATGGAGAATGGAAGAATCATTCTGTGCGCGGAAACTTTCGAGATGAGGAAGGTGCGCTCAGTGTTATGGAGATGGACCTTTTTGAAAATGAGTCATGGGAGAAATCGAGCCATGCGGATTATGAATTGACGGACTTCGGGAAGATTTCAAACACAACTAGCAAGAAATGGCAATCTGGAGCTTCAAATTGGGAGAACCTTCAGCGCTCAACG
>CAJQOB010000178.1 GCA_905479845.1 uncultured Flavobacteriales bacterium | reverse complement strand
CTGTCGAAGCTGTTGCTGTCTTAGCAGTGTTTTCTTTAGAACTTTGCGTTGAATCCGCCAATTGCTGATTACTATTGCTGATGTCAACGGTAGAATTATTGTGATTAAACACAGTAAACATGAGCAATAGTACTGCGGCTGCATGGAAAGTCCATCTCAACCAAAGTGCACGGCGTTTTCTTCTGTCTTCCTTATCCAGAATGAGGCTCATTTCGTCCCAATATTCCTCCTGGAACAAACCTTCATCACCAGAACTTGAGCCACCAGATCCGTATAGAGCAGCAGAAGCAATATCCTCATCATTCTCGTCTAGCATGTGTTCCATCTCGTCCCAATAACCTTCTTGAAAGGTCATTCCCAACTTCTCGCTATCCTCAACGATCTTTTTCTCTATGTCGTTCCAGTTGTTCATATTGCTACGCTCAATGATTTTTTCGGCGCTTTATTCTCTAAAAGTGTTTTTAATCTCGTTTTTCTGTTGTGGAGATGCCATCTTGACGTATTCTCCGAGATCTTAAGTATTTCACCTATTTCCCGATGATTATATCCATCGAAAATATAGAGATTCAATACCTTCCTTGTCATCTCCGGAAGCTCCCTTAGTAAGAAGGCGGCGTTTTCAGTTTCATGATCCTTTAACGCTTCATTATTACTAGATGTAGAGTTTCTCTCCAGTTCAAAGTCGTGTTCCTTTGTGGTGATAATGTCTCTGTACCTTTTGTTCTTTCGGTATTCATCAATAATTGAATTGATCAATACACGTTTCGCCCAAACGTGAAATGGTATCTCTATTTTGTATTTGTCGAGATTCTGACAAATCTTAAGAAAACCATTATTAAACAGTGCTCTGGCATCAAGATCGCTATTCGTATAGCGCATACAGACGTGTATCATGGAATTAAAACAACTTTTGTAAAGCTGTTTTTGAGCGTGCCTTGAATTTTTAAGACATTCCTTGATGAGTATTTCGTCTATGATTATGCTCAAAGAAACTACAGTTAATTAATATTATAACGTCTTCGTTCTATAATAGATACGTTAGGGGTTCTTGATAACGTTTGGTGCAATCCTATTTTTTTTGAATTTATTTTCACTTTTCTCATTTTTAGGAGGAACTTTTTCCCATACCGTAAATCAATTATGACCTAACTAACTATATTGTATTCGTGAATGAGTCGAGTTCATAGTTACCTATAAAACGACTCACAGCGCTTGAACTAATTTACGCATAAATAAATGGAAAATTTTCGATCAAAAATAGCAGAAATCAAACTGGAGGCTTCCAGATTGTACCTTTTGAAATTGAGCGAAGACCAATTGTTTCTTGAAGTAAACAAGATGTCAAGAGCGAAACTGGAAATACTCCTGAGTACTTATCAAGGAAGTGAAGGGAAGCCGGTGAATTTTTTACGTTGGCGTATAGTCAGATTATTGTTGGATGGAACTCAAGTGACAAAGGAGTCTCTGGACGCAATGATTGAACAGGAAAACAACGCCGCAGAAAAGAACAGTTTCAAAGCTTGGGGACATTTTTCCATTTTATTTCCAATTATCAATGAGGAGTTATCCTTCAATGTAAAGGATATGATGCGTGAGTTTGGAGAGGAGTTGATCACTAAATTGAATCTCGATGATCATGTTGCAAAACCGTTTGTTGTTGACTTTAAAGGACCCAGAAATTTTGGGTCGGATAATGTATGGATGGCGATTTACAATAAATCCAACCCTAGACATACGACAGCCGTTCAAATGTTCATTCAGATTGATTACCGCGGATTAATTTGCCACCTCTACGATCGTTTAAAAGATCATTTCATCAGCTCTCGGAAAATCGAGGACTCTGAAAATATGGAAAAGCAAGTTGAGAACTTTTTCAACGCAGTGAAGGACAAGGTGATTGAGGACAAAAATGAAGAAAGTGACGTGCGATTCCGCGAACTAGGTGTGAAAACCAATTCCATTTTCAAAATTTCGCATGGAAAAGACTTCTTTAAAACATTGGATGAAATTCAGTACTGCATCGACCAAAATATCGTGGTTGTTCATGAAGAAACGGGTTCAAAAGGTCGTTCAGGGGGGACTCAATATGAAAAATTCCATAAGGCTAAAGCGGGTGACTTGTTCTATCTCTGCTGGGGAAATAATCGTTTCTTGTTGATTGGCCAATTTGTGGATGATGTAGTTGAGGATTACGAATACCCCGACGATAAGGGCTGGAAAAAGCGTAAATACCGATTTTTATACGATGCAATTTCCAACGAGCGCTTCTCTGGATCAAAGAAATGGTGGACACCAAATGACCCATCTACGTTTATTCAAATTCCGAAAGAGGAATATAAATACGCCAACGATCATCTTTTCAAAAAGTACTTCAAAGTTGAGCTAAGAACAGATTTCGATACCATCCTGCTACCTCCAAAAGTGGGAGCAGCATCGAGACAAAAGATTTCCATTGATGAAATCGTAGATCCGAAATTGGAAGTGTCACTTGTTGCGCGCGAGTTAACAGGTGTCATTGATAACCTCGACAAGAACAAAGGTCAAATGATTGGCATTTTCGGAAGTTGGGGAAGAGGGAAGACCTTCCTCTACAATCGTATGCGTGAGCACATCGACGATAATAAGGACCTTCGCTTCGACTACGAACATTATACCTTTAACGCCTGGAAATATCAGGAAACCGAAACCATTTGGGCTCACCTCTATGATTCTCTGTTGGAGGGATATATAGGAAAGGTCAATCGCTGGAAGAAATTTTGGAAGACTTTCCGTCTCAATATTGCGCGAAAAGGCTGGCTGCCACTAATCAGTATTGTTTTCAATTTGATCCTTACAATCTTGCTGACCTACATGGTTTCTACAGCTGTGAAGTTTGAAGTGGCAAAATGGCTTGTGACTCTCTTCGGTGGGGCAGTCGGCGTGCTGCAAGCAGTGTACATTTACTGGAGGTTTTATCAGCCAGTTCGAACAACAGTCGAAGCGTATACTTCCTTGCACAATTACAACGAAGTGCTTGGGATTCAATCTGAAATTCAAAAGGAGTTGATTACCCTTATTCAGCATTGGTTGAAGAAGTCTTCAAACGGGAAAGTGCGAAAGCGCCTCTTGCTTTTTGTGGATGACATTGATCGCTGCCAAGAGGAAAAAATTATCAGTGTTTTAGATGCGCTACGCGTGATGCTGGACGATGAAGAGCTCATTAAACGAATCGTTGTTCTGGTGGCTGTGGATGAGGTCTTGTTGGAAAGAGCTATTCAATACAAGTACCGCAATTTCGATTTTGAATCGAAAAAACAGTATTCGAAGAATCTAGTAGAGGAGTACATGGATAAATTGTTCATTGCGGGGATCAAACTTCCAAAACTAAAAAGTGATGAACAGGCAGTAATTCTTCGTAATTACGCAATCAACAATGATATTCTGGAACGAGTAGAATCTGAAGTGTCTTTTGAAGATGAGATTGAAGAAGAAGAGCAGGCGGAAACTCCAGAATCAGTTTCCGATGAGTTGATTTTCCCTGAGGCGAACCCTCGAGAATACATCGAAGCGCAATCCGAGTACTTCCTCCTTGAAAAAGAGTTGGAGATACTCAATAAATATTCGGATAAACTGAGTGATAGCGTAACACCTCGTCAATTACGGATCTACATGTATCGCTACTTGCTAGCAAAGAACATCGCCTCGGATTATTTGTGGCAGAAAACGGGTGAGAGCCAACTCTCTGATGAG
>CAJQOB010000177.1 GCA_905479845.1 uncultured Flavobacteriales bacterium | reverse complement strand
CCAATCCTGAGGGAGAGAATGTCGGTGGTGTAGCAAACGCATTAACACCATCTCCGCTGATTACAGTATTAGGAGTAAAGTTCCCAATTGTGAAATCGTAGACAGTCTTGTCCTCTTTACAATACACAGAATCATTCAACGAAGCAGTAGGATCTTGTGTGTCTGGTACAATCCAAACACCGTCCACTGTTTCAGAGCCGCAACCGTTCGATACTTTGACCGAAACTTTGATTTCATCACCTGGTTGGAACTTTTCTATAATATCGAATGATATACTAGGCACTTCCTTTTTCGACGTTTTCTTGCTACCATCAGGCAGTGCGAAATTCCATTGATAGGTCGTAACGAACTTCGTACCAATCGAGAATTCTAAGTTAACCCCTACTTTCTTAGGAATTATTTTGGTTCTAACGACTGGTTTTGGATTTACTGTTACTACGTCAAATACATTTCCGTCGTATGTCAATGGATATGTTCCTGGGCCAACTAATGTCGGGTCGAAATGCGTGCTATTTGCGTTTACACCTTGTCCTAGAACATCAACTGTCTCACCATCTGGATTCACGATGAATGGAATTGGTGCTCCATCCTCACAAACCGTATTATTTTCCAATTCGACTGTTATATCAATGAAGCTCACTTCATGAGAAATAACTTTAGGGCAAATTCCACCAACACTTTGAACGGTCAATGTTACGATGAAATTCGTTCTTGATCCGGAGTCCGAGTAATCATGAGTTGGTTCTCTTTCTGAGCTCGAGTTTCCGTCTCCAAAGTTCCAATCATATGTGAATTCTGGAAGATCATCCCCTGTTACCGTGAAGTTCACAACACGGCTTGCTCCTGGTGCAGGAACACTAAAATCGATGCTTGGTGTTTTAGAAACTGTAAGTTCTGCATCCGTATCTTCTCCATCAACCTTGAATTTGATGATACTTCCTAATAGCTCATCAGGGAAAATTGATCCATCAATACTCAATTTATTATCTGTGATATCAACTCCTGGTACGGAATCGACTATCGTTACCGCTCCATCATTAGGAGTCACGGTTAATTCAATTTCTTTATTCGTATCATCAATACAATACGTTCCATCAGAAAGTGTCAACGAAACTGGAATGTTCGGAAGGACAAAACTGATTGGTGCGCAATCTGAGCAACACAAGTAAGGCAAGGTGAAATCCGCGATAACAGCACCTTTTGGAATTATTACTTTACCCTCATTCGATGGAAGGAAAAGGCTTGGGTCAATTAGAAATCCATCCTTAATTCCTAAATCCGCAATTGTATTTGTATTCACAGTTAGACCAGCACCAGTAATTGCTCTTCTAGTTGATCGATCAAAGCTTCCTGTTGGAGAAGCAAAAGCGCTTAATTCTGACGAACTCAACTCTGGATTTGTAGAAGGTTTTACTTCCGAGCTAGGTTCAACACTTGTAAAAGAACTAGATATCGGACTTATAGCAGGGTTAATTGTAGTAATTGGAGTGAACGGTGAGATTGGCTTTATTGGATTGATTCCTCCAGGGAACAGCCCAATACCAGTCGATGATCCTCCTGTATTTTCCGTTATAGCATCGTTGAGATAAACAATAACAAAAGTTTGTCCTGGTCCGGCACCCGCTTTGTGTTCCAACCCTGGGTTTTTCAAGGCGAAATCCTGAAAATTTAATCGCTTAATGATTGATTCCTTACGCTTTTTAACTTCCTCCAGAAGTGCTTTTAATTTCTTAGAGCTACAACAGATCGCTGTCAATTGATTCACTAAAAGTGAAACCATCGAACGTGTTTTTTCGGATACTTTTCCAACTAAAACTGGGTCTCTGTATTGGGTTTGAAGTTGTTTCGTGTAACTACACAGTTTCGCAATTTCGATATTGTATGAATCGAGTGTCGAATCTGTTAATTGATTGATTGAATTTGGAACGAGCTCAATTAAACTCGTGCAGGCTACTAAAATCTGTAATGGTAAATTCACGGTACTAACAGCTACTGGATCTTCCCAATCTTTGATAATCGGTCCAAGAGTATTCGTTGCGTACGCTAATGCATTCGCATAATTTCCTCCAGCGTCCTTAATCGATTTGTCGAGATAGAACCCAACTGTGTCTGGTTCATTGTTGATGTAGCTCAACACTGGATTCACATAAGCCGTTTCTTTTGCAGCCGTTTTCGAATCTGTTTTCACAAAAGGAGACTCAAAAGCCGTTGTTCTGAAACTAGCCGTTGGTGCAGTTAATTCGTCATTTATAGTGGGAGAAAGATCCGCTGCCAGATTCAAATCAGGAATTACTGAAACTGCTCTCGTCCCTTTAATTGTGAAGTAATCATTCTCCACTGTGTTCGCTCCTGGATCTTTAGTACTAAAGCTTGACAAGACATATGTCACCTCCGTCGCGATACACTCCTGTTCAGATGACCAGGCTTGTAGTAGAACATTTAAATCTTTGAAATCACATTTGTATTGATCTGCCAGTAACTCATCAAATTCGGTTACATTAATCCCTAAAACCTTAATATCAAAAGGTAAGCTAAAGGTGTTTTTCAATTCTGTGAGCGACTCAAATACTTGATCGTACGGATGTCCCTGATGTCCTTCAATTCTGTAAAAATCATAAGGATCAAGTGAGAAACGAAGTGGATTCGAAACATAAGGATTGTAAGGATACGCGCTTGCTTGTCGGTAACCCAAAATTGATTTGTGGCGATCGTATCCTCTTTTATCGAAATCCCAATTCAACATTAATTTATTGTTGAATCTGTAATAAAATGGCACGGCTTTTCTCCCTAAAGGAACACGCACATTTGAAGGAGTAATTCGGATCGTTTCAGATTGAAATTCTTTACTGTCGTAGAACCCTTGCTCGCTCACCATTGTCAAAATACGCGTCAACACTGATTCGAATCGTCCATTTCCTTCATCCGAATCCAACAATATTGGCGATTTATGGAATTTGTGACGGTACGATCGATCATCTCTGATTACGGGAGGTGGTCCTATTCTTCTTTTGAGCAGGTTATCCTCTTCCGAACCAAGTTCCGAAACAAACACTGGCTCCGAAATTGGAGTTGAAAAGAAAGTGTCTTCGCTATCTCTTGCCTCATACGGGCTTCCTAGCAACAAGTGCTTTGGAAAGGCTGCAATATTCGGGCAACAAGTAGCGTAATTTTGTAAGAATAACTCCTTCAATTCATTGTACGAATCGGCCAAATCCTTGAGCAAATCATACTTGTATTGGAACAAAATCAAATTTGTTGGATCGTTAATCGGGAAAATTCGGCGCATGTTCACGTCGAAAGTTGCAGCTTCAGGAGAGCGATCTAAGCGCTGTAAAATCGTTCTTACTCCCGAACGAATGTTCGAAACGGCGGAATTGATCAAAGCAGTATCTTGATATTCATCCGCTAATGCAGGAGCCGTTGAAGTGTTGTCTTCGTTCAAAATTACTCGAGGAACATACACCGTTTTCGTCTCCAGATAGGATTCAAGTGTAATGTAGCTATTGAATAAGTTATCTGGTCGCGTAATTCTATTGATGTAGGCGATGTCCACCAAAAGAACACGTAATTTATTTACCTGCTCAATTCCTTGATTTTCACAATTAACTGTGACACATGTATCAGGATCTTTTGGATAGCACTCTAAATAGAAAAGTGCAATTTTATTTCTCAGATTAAGCGTTTGAAGATTTTTATCTGTTGGACGTTTGTCAGCATTCGAAACAATTTCCAATAATGGAATTGAATCAAACTCCTTAGCGCTTTCATTCTTATTAAAATGAGGATGATACTCAACTTCCTCACTTTCGTATTTACGATAGTACTCGTAGGTAATCTTGTCAACAAGAATGTCTTTTAGATTCTCAGGATTCACCTTTTTCTTCAGCCTTTCCTTCGCTACTAAATGAATAAGATCTCCGTCAGTAGTGACACCAGCCCCTTGTGAGATTGTAATCGCGTTTGTCTTGCTATTTGTACTTAATTCAAACCCACAAGCAATTCCGACACCGGAAAGACAAATTCTGCTCAATCGATCCTGTTCATCAAAATACTCCAGAAATTCATTTAGCTGAGTTTCAGTAAGGATTTGATCCTTTGCAAATGTGCTATAAGAAGTGGTGATATCGGTTAATTTCTTCGCCATAATTTCTTGTTGTTATAGTGATCCTAGGTTGGTTCTTCCTAATATTATTTTCCCTTCTAAGTCTTCATCGCTATCACAATCGTGAAGCCTTCCAACCGGGTGTAGTGTGAATAAATCGAATAGAATTTCAGTGAATTCTAGCCAAGTTTGATGCTTAATAGGCGTGTCAGATACTTTAAAATCCTTCAGTTCAGTCAAGTACTTTTTGTACGTTTTCTCCAAGGTCATTAACTGATTGATTTCGCCATCCTCCAATTCGTGAGTGTCACGGTGTCCAATCCAACAAATTCGAGGTACGATGTGAGAAGGTAACTCTGCTTGGATGAGTAACTCCATGTAATTTCTAAAGTCTTGATCCGCGAAACGTTGCGTGTACCCAGGGAGAATCACACTCACTTTGAATGAATATGGATCCATGGTGCAGCAGTCATCGCAATCATCAATACAAACAGGTAAGAATTCTTTCAACTCTGCATCATTCTTATTGACGTCTGGAAGTAAGAACACATGTTCGACAATGTACATTCCATCTTCGTTGAATTCTTGTCTCAAAAACTCAATAATTTCAATCAAATGCTGACGAAGGTCCTCCAGTGTTACATCCCATTCGGAGAAGATTCCAATAATTTCAGGCTCCCCTGCAGGGTTCAATCGATTGGGATCAACTACATTGAATTTGTATTGACCATTTGGTCTCTGATAAATGACAACATCATCAATTCGATCTCCGTGACTTACACCGTTTTCGAAAAACTCATTTATTTCCTCAACATCCATTTTCGCAATTGTACCGATCACTTTGTATAGATCGCTCATTGCGTCATCAGTAGACTTGAAGCTCAATGCAGAATATAGAAGTCGCTCTCCGTCATTATTGAGAATCCTCCACATGACCTTATTCGTTGTAGAGTCCTCAGGAATATAAATTTGCGCTAAAGAACGCGATAGGTTTCTTCTGAAGTAATTTCGAATCCCTGTCAAGCGCGAGATTCTCTTTTGAGCACCTGCGACGTTCTTCGTATCCCATATTTTTCCGTAGATATCATATCCGTCACCTCTTCGCGCACTGAAGTCAACGTATTCTCTCAAGAATTGCTCTTTCGAATAAAGCACCATTTCGTTTGAAGCCCTACCATACAATTCATTCATTAGGAAAGTGTATTCACTAAAGTTTTCGGCAAAGCGTGCTAATAGGTGATCGAGAATAGCATTTCTTCTTTCAATGTTGTTATCTAATTCCTGAAATAACTTTTCGGCTAGTAAAGCGTCATCATCCATAGGATAATCATCTACTATTTTGTCGAAATCCTTAATATCACTAATGGCCTGAGTAAAGTATGTTGGAACCACTCCCGTGCTAATAGAAAGCAAGTCCTTCACTTTAGATAAATGTGAGAAGTACGATGCTAATATTTGATCAAAAAAGGCCAAATACCCTTTGAGTTGAAGAGCCTGAGATTTTCTTGCTTCACTCGAATTTGGAGCTAGTCCATATTTGCTAATTCCATAAGTTTCAGGGAACTCATTCTGTATTGTTGTAGTATCTCCAGAGTTCAAGTATTGTCCGCGTTTCACTTTGATTTTCCTATCCTCAACAGCGACTTGATCCAACTCATATTTCTCTTTCAGTAATGTCTTTCTGAATTTCGCTACTCGTTTGTCGTTTACCGTTACCGGTAAAATATCCTTCGCGTAGCTGAAAGAACTTACAGTGCAGCAAGCATCCTCACCTTTTTTTGTTGAGCACAGTTTTGGCTTTGTATAAGGTTTTACTTCAATGAGCCATTTTGTGCCTTCCTTGTTATCTTGACAATCGCGAATACTGATATCTGTAATCAGTTTCACTCCATCGATCTCCATAATAATTTTCACTAAATCGGAGAGTCTTACTTCTGAACGTAAATCGGCTTCTGCTAACTCCTTCGGATCAATAAATCCTTTGTCCAAAAACGGGCCTTCAAATATTTGATCTGTTCGGTAACCGCGATCCAACATTTCTTTAAGCGAATGGTGTTGAATTTCTGGTGCAAAATACTCTTCGATCACGTTTAGAACTTTCGCATGCACCAAATCTTCATCGACACTATTCTCCAACTCGATGTTCGCACAGACTCCAATTGGGTGTTCTGCAACTTCTCGAATTTCTACGAGGTCCTCACATAAATTTCTATGCTTGTGGTAAACTCGTTTGATCTCCTCATTTATCGATTCTTTGGTAACAGGATCGCCATTCTTATCCGTCGCATCCAAATCATAGTCAACGATAACAGCATTCAGACCTTTAATACTTAAGTCTTTCTTGTTGGCATCAGTCGGATTCCCTAGTGCTTCCAAGCTAAAGGCAATTTTGCTCTTTTTGCAATCTGCGTAAAGCGGACGTTCGTAGGCGATGATCCATGAATTCCTTACCCCTGGAATATCCGAGAATTTCTTTCGATAGTCAAGTGCAGTTGTTGGACTCGTTGGTAAAATCTTATCAGCACGGTAAAACTGTTTTTTCAAATCCAAGTCGTCTTCAGAAGCGATGAGACTTTCAATTGGCAAGCTCATTCTATTTCCTAAGTCCGTAATTGCGTATGCCAATGCTTCCAGAATGGTAACTCCAGGATCATGCACATTCATATCACTCCAAAGGCTAGCGCCCAAAGACTCGATGTACTCAATCCCCGTTGATTTCAAGAATTCGAAATCCAAATCATCTTCTGACGAAACCTTCTTGGAGATTTTGATATGTTTAATTTCTTCTAGCATTCTGCTTCAGTTGTTACTTGTTCCGTGGCGCTTTCGTCCAAGGGTGTAATCTTATGTTGTTCGGCTGAAACCAAAATCGCCTTCGGGCTTGATGGTTGCGCATTTTTCATTTTTTTCTGAGGATCTCCAACAAACATTTTGATGGACGTGATGTAATCGACATAATGCAATCGCTCTACAAAATCAATTAGAACAGTTTGGTGTAATGTGATGCCAAACTCTACGTTTTTCGCCTCATCGAACGCCCATGGTGACAAGAATTTTTTCAAATCCTCATTGAGTTCCAAAGTGTATAGAGCCTTATCAAACTCATTATAGAACTTGACAGTGATATCTATTTTCACTTCTTCATAAACTGGATTAATGACATCCAATTTCACATGTAGCGAGGTCAGTTGCGAAACATACGCTTGAATTTTGTTCAGATAAGCTGTACTCACCCTTGGTTGAAGAATATTGAACATGTTCTTGTTCACCGTATCCGGTACAACTGCCAATGTCACACAACCAGCTGCCAAGAGTGATTTGGTGTTTGTATGATTCAAACATTTCACGCGATAGATATTCTGGAACTCCTGCAATACGATATTCTCATAATCCCAAAGGGCGATCGCTCTATTCTTGTGTCTAATTCTTTCACTTACACGTTTGTAATATGAAGCATCATTTTCCTCTGGTTTACCATCGAAGGTGTTGTAAGGTTGAGTTACTGACTTGACAAATGCCAATCGATCCTCCAATTTGTCAATTGTCTCAGCGGGTAATCCACTTTCCAGATGCGACAACTCATTACCGTTGTTCACAAATGTTGCCATTGCTCCTTGCGCGGAAACATCCAGTACTCGACAGACCGCATCGTAGGACTTAGGCATCACAGCTTTGATCCAGAACAATCCCTTATCGAGTTGCATGTTGTCGTCTGTTGCTTCCTTTGGAATTTCCAATCGGACAAGCCCCGATTTCAAAAAATTGTCAATCTCGTTTAGCTTAACCGCAATTGAATCTAGGGGCTGCCAATAATCAGAACAAAGCACTTCCCATGTCACTTTGTTGTCTTTATCAAAAGACTCAACTAGGGGATTTTCACTTCCTTCAAGTAATTGGATGAATAGAGAAACTGTTTGAAGATTTTTTGCATCCTCCAAACCAATGTATAGCTCTCCACCATTGTTAACTGCAGGAATCAAGGTACAGTCGCTAGATTGTGCCTCATGCGTTGATCTCAAATAACCGTGCTCAATTGCGTGACCGAAAGGTAACTCGTGGAACAAAGTCAGTGCTCGTTCTTCGAACTTACTTTCATCCTTATCCGTTAATGTGATAGACTCCTTCGCTGTGTAATCCACCACTATTTCCTGACAAAATGGTGTATACGGTTTATTCGGAATAATTTGATTTGGATCGTTGCTAGCCAAGGCAATTGCATACAATTGTGGATAGATCTCATGAAAGAACGGCTGATTCAACGATAATTTAATTGGACCAGCATAATCCCCTTCTTCAGAAACGGGCGTGGTCACTGTAAACTGACAGATGTGCTTAATCCCATCATCAGATGTAGTCCCTGAACCTTTCAACTGGAACAGGTTTACAGGATTCTTATTCGAACCGTTCTGTGCTTTTGTCCATTGATTATTCAATTTCACGTATCTCGTCGCTTTGAAGTAGTCATCCGCTTTGACCACTGGATTGTCACCAGCAGTATTTTGTTTTCTCTCTATTTCCGTACGTAATAAGTCCAAATCTTCTGGACTCAAGCCTTGTTTAGATACGATAAGGTCATCGATTTCATTAATAGCTGGTTTACCGATAGCATCCAAACCATCTACTAGTTTAGATTTAGCGCTTACCATGCTCTTAAAGTCAGGGTCGATATTTTGAGAATCCCCGTATCCTTTTATTGACAAGTTCGAATTCAACCCAACTTGATAGGCTGAATACCAATCAGAAAAATTATCAGGAGTGTTTTGCCACTTGACATTCACTTGAATTGTATTCCAACTTTTCGTGAATATTTCATCATGATCTATCGTCAAATTTGATCCTTTCACGGGATTAGATGTGAAGGGATACATCGGTTTTGTAGGATTCAATTTCCCCGTATCAGAATCTAAATCAAGCAACCTCATTCCTTGCACTCCCACCTGAACGGACATACGAGTAATCACTTTTGAAAATGCTTTAAAAACTTTAATTCCGCTCTCCGAATTCACGTCAATGATGAACTTGAAAACAGGAGATTCCGTAGCCAAATTCCCCAAGTGAATTTCAGGATCGTACGGAGCTGTCGCTTCATCTTTCGTCTCTAACTTCACGTACATTTCAGCACGCTTCGAACCAAGCCCAGTGACATATTCTTCGATCGTTTTTGGAGCTTCAGTGGTAGCGTTAACTGTATCCGAGGAGCTCACACTTGCTGAG
>CAJQOB010000176.1 GCA_905479845.1 uncultured Flavobacteriales bacterium | reverse complement strand
AAATGGATAAGTTTTCACGAATGCTCGTGATTTCGGGACCAAATGCTGGAGGTAAAAGTATCACCTTGAAAACAGTTGGCTTATTGCAAATCATGTTGCAATCCGGACTTCTTGTTCCCGTTCAGGAAAATAGTAAAATGTGTTTCTTCAGTACGATTCTGAGTGATATCGGAGATAATCAATCCATCGCTAATGAGCTGAGCACGTACTCGTATCGACTGAAACGAATGAAAACGTTCCTCGATGCTGCTAATAAAAACACTCTTTTATTACTGGACGAGTTTGGAACAGGTTCTGATCCTGATTTAGGGGGAGCTTTGGCTGAATCTATTTTTGAATCTTTCTACAACAGGAAGTGCTTCGGTGTAATCACAACGCATTACGCCAATATCAAACTGAAGGCTGATCGATTGAAAAATGCGGTGAACGGATGTATGCTGTTCAATTCGGAAACACTGGAACCAACTTACCGTTTTTCTGTTGGACAGCCAGGAAGCTCATTTACATTTGAGGTTGCCACGATCAATGGAATCCCACAGGAGATCATCGAAGATGCGAAGAGTAAACTCGATGATAAAAAAGTGAAAATGGATCGCCTGTTGAACGATCTTCAGAAGGAGAAAACGTATCTCGAACGCTTAAACAAGGAGCACATTGAGGCGCAAGAGAACGCACAAGAAGCCTTAAACAAATACGAGGATAGAAAAGCCGATTACGAAGAAAAGTTGAAGCGAATTCGCTCACAAGCAGACGCCAACAACAAACTGGTGGCTTTTGGGAAGAAGATGAAAACCTTCATTGATCGCTACAACGTGAAGTCGCGTAAGAAAACGGTAAATGACAAACTACTATCAGAAGTCAAAAAGTATTTAGCAGTAGAGCGAACGAAAATTGATGCCGCTATTCTCAGTAAAAAGGAAAAAGAGCGAAAAGAAGCAGCTAAACCGAGTGCTAAACGTAAGAAAGCGAAGATCGAAAAGGATAAATTCCAACGTCACAAGATCAAATTAAATTCAAAGGTGAAACTCATTTCCACAAAACAAGTTGGAATGGTGGAAGAGGTGTCTGGTGACAATATAACTGTAGCCTTTGGTTTCATGCGCATGAAAGTCGTTCGCGAAAAGTTGATGTGGGTAGAGGATTAATCTGAATTGATCTACAATTTATTCAAGACTTTCCAATTACATGAACCAGGCATAAATCTGTTCAAAACAAAACGCTTTGAAAATAAAAATCGGGAAATAGCTCAATCGAATGAAATTATGAACGGAATCAAATTTCCCCGCATAGTGTGATTCAGATGGTGATTGCCCGAAAATGAGATGCCGAATGTACATACAGACGTACTCCCCTGCATGGAAACTCACACCATATATCATTGCTCGCTGGCCCCAGTCTAGCGGATAGATGTAAGGGATCACTACAAGTAACCAAAAGCTTGTGAGTACTACACCATAAACAAGAATGTATAAAATGCTCTAGTAACCAAAGAATCGGACATCAACAGCCTTCCTACCCTTTTTGACGTATTGCTCAATGCTGTCATAAACTGCTGTGAAAAACACTTCAAAAAAACACTCAAAAGCAGAAAAGAGAAGTCCTAACTTAATGTATTCGATAATCCAGTAAATTAACTTTCAAAACTACTCCACCAGTGATTCCAATTCTTCCTTCGACAACTTAATCGTGGCAATACGGTCGAAACTACTCATGATTCTCGCTTGCGTTAATATCATCATACCACCATCTGCTGTTCCTGTGAAATCACACGCTTTTAGTGGAACACTCTCCCCAAGATACTTCGTACCTGCGAGTTCATTCGTTCCAGCGACGTATGCATTCAAAAACAATTGATTGCTCTTTGTCGTTGCCAAATAAACTACGTATTCACTACTATTAATGGATACAGTTCTTATCAAAACAGGGCTTTCCGCATCCAATTCGGAATTCCACTCGGAGGGAATCGCTTCCGCAATATCAATCGTTGTTGGAGAAAGCGTTGCATTTGGGTTAACATACAAATCAGTAAAGGAAAAACGCGCCAATGAGAACTGGTTTCCACCCAAGGGTAAAATTGATTTGATGGCACCATCGAAGGCCGCACCGCTGTAAACTCCTGAGAATGTCATATCAGTATTGAGAAAAACAGTTGAAAAACTATAGTTATTGAAGCCGTTCATCACTATGTGATCCTGTTCTGGCGTTAGGCTAATAAAAAATGGGAAGCGTTTTCCCGTATAATTCAAGTGATCAGCAATTATTTCTTCGACGTCAACGAAAATTTCAACACTTGTTGAATCTATCATTTGGTCCATTGAAGCATTCAACTCAAAAATGCCTGTTTCCATTGAGGTTCTTTCATAGTTTTCAATGTAAACCTCGTTGCCATTATCAGCCACATAAAGCGGATACAGAATATCTGGATGCACTTGGTATTCGACTGCACTTTCTGCTGTTTCATCCACTTTCATGATGTAGGTAAATAAACCAACAGCGTCCATACAAACGAAATATAAATCACCATTCCGTTCAATCAAGTTTGGAACCGCACTGATATAATTTGAGGGCAAGTCGAACTCCCACAGTAAATCTCCAAGGGCATCTGTCTTCAATAAGTGAATTTGAGAACCGTTAAATGCGCTTATGGTTAAGTATCCGTCATCGCTTGTGCGTTTTATACTTATGGGGAAATAATCTTTATTTATGTCTTGATCGTCGTAGACTTTAATAAAAGAATCTTCGGGTTTGAAATCGTCTTTACATCCCGCAAAAGCAAGACCAATCGTAAAAAGGACTAAAAATTTGTAGGTACTTGAGTATGCCATGTTTATTAGTTTCATTTTACTTAGTGGAAAGAATTGTAACGCTTACGTCGGACAAACTTGGAAATAAAAGAATGGCCAATTGGTGCTGAAACTGTCAGCTCTACATTCATACTACTCAACGTTAATTGATCCAATACATCCAAATACTTTAGGGCAAAACCATTGTTATCAGCATATCTATTTTCATCATCTACGACTTTCAAAAATCCATATCTGTAATTCGCTTCAAGGCCGATGGTAACCGAGTTAAAGTAATAACTAATTCCAGCTCCCCCCATTAATCCAACATTGAACTTCCGTATGTTATCGGAGATAGACACAGCTCCTGTTGAAGTCGTTTGATTCGACGTTTCCTCGCCATCAATTACATTGTCGTAACGAATTTCTTTATTCGCTTGGTGCAGATAATTCATGAATATTCCAGCCTGCACATATGGTTTAAATTTTCCTTCGGTCATATCCCACTTCCCCATTATTGGCATCGTGAAGTAGGAAATCTTTTGAAAGTGATGCATTTCGCGCTCAAAATTTTCACTTTGCATGGTATCTGTCCATGCGTATTGAGTGCTGTAGTTAAACGCTTCAGATCGATAGCCTAATCCCGTAACGATTGAAATCGTGTTGGTGAAGTTATAGCTGTAATGAATACCGAACTGAACGCCCATATTCTCGCTAAATTTCCCGTACTGTTTTTCATCGTTTTCAGTATTTGTTAATGAAGTCAACACGGAATAATGGTCCGTTACTGTCGGAAAGGAATAATTTATCCCAGCGGTTAAACCCACATATGATCTTCTCTTTTTTTCAACGGTGAATTGTCCCCACGAGATTTGCGAGAGCAAGCTCAAAAGCAGGACAGCAGAAAGTTTCGAAGTTAATTTCATTTTTGAAAAATTACTTTTTTCGTGATAGATACCTTGTTTGTTTTCAGCGTGAAGATGTACGTTCCACTTTGAAATGGTGAAAGATCAACTTCGGCGCTGTGTTTTCCTTGATTTTTATCGTCGTCTACAACTTTAGCAACAGATCGTCCAGTTAAATCCATCACATCAATCTCTACGCGACCGCCTCTGTGTAAAAAATACTCAACGGTAGTAATCGTCGAACTTGGATTTGGATAGCATTTCATCCATAAGTTTTCTTTAAATATTTCCGCCGTGCTCAAATCCTTACACTCGATATAATCGACTCTGTTATTGATGTAATCTTCAAATTTGACTTCATTAATGGCAGCATCAGTAGCACCAAACCAATCTTTTACTACCGAACTAAACACTTGTCGGTAATCGTGTTGCATGGCGATGTTTCCATTTTGCAAATTCGATAAGTCTGGGTTTTCTCCATACACACCAGGGTTCAGGCAAGTTCCGAAGACCATCATTGGCGCAGCATTTCCATGATCCGTTCCGTAGCTTGCATTCGAAGCGGCTCTTCGCCCAAATTCAGAATAAGTCGTTGCCAGCACGCGATCAGCTAAACCTAAATTTTGTAGATCTTCGTAAAACGCTTTTATACCAGATGAAACGTGATACATCAGCGCGGCATGTTTTCCCATAGTCGTATTGCCTATTTCCACTTGACTTGCATGCGTATCAAAACCACCAATTCTGCACAAAAACACTTTGGTTCCGATTCCTCCGCTTAACAATCGAGCAATGATTTTCAACTGAGGCGCTAATGGATTATGAATGTCTTGAGATGGAGCAATATTCGGATATAAATCTGGATAAATTGTACTAGAATTAGCACCTGCGTTGTACACATCTTTCAAACGTTGAGCATACCCATTGGACTGTTGCTCGATTTGCATCATGTATTCGATTTCGTCTCCTGCATGTGTATTTGGAAAGTTAATCGGTGAATTGACACCAACACTATTGATCAAATCATAAAACGCATTCGGATTTTTAATGGACAATCCTGCTGGAATTCCTTGTTCTCGATGGAATGCCAACGAGACGCCTGTTCCTATTTCAAGCGCTAGTGGATCTGGATTGGCAGCACTCGGATAGTTTGTTGGGTAACCTGGGTAGTAATGTTCCAAATATCTCCCCATCCAACCTGAATTCTGATACTCATTGTAATCCACACCTGTGTGCCAAATATTGCGGCTTCGGAAGTGAGATGCATTGTTATTCTCATAGGAAACATTCTGAATGAGCGCCATGTGTCCATTGTCGTACATTGCTTTGGCCCCGACCATATCAGGATGCAAACCTACTTTTTTGTTATCAGGGAGTGTTAAATCCAAAGGAATGTACTGTCGAGGTCCTGTTTGCGGAATCGCGATATTGGGTCTCAAATTGTAATAATTCCCATATTGGTCCATGGGAATGACCATGTTTAGCCCATCGTTTCCACCGTGTAACTCAATTAAAATCAAGACACGGTCGTTCAAGCTTTTCATCGCGATATTATTCAAAAAGCTATTGTCTTCTGCAGCGAAAAGTGGAACTCCATTGAGTTTCAATAACAATCCAGTTCCCATTAAAGCTGATAATTTGGTAAAGTCTCTTCTGTCCATACTAATTCGCTTAATAGAGTTGATATTCGGGTGACTGCATCATTGCCAATGCTAACTTTTCCAATTGCACTCGCACATACGCATCGTTAGCGGTGGCGGCGTAATTATTCCATTCTCCTGTCCAGTTTGCGGCCGAAAGTTGATCGAGTAAAACATCGTCCTTGAAATAATCAAAACGTTCAGTAGTCAATTGAATTGGAATCATCCAAGAGACCAGTTCCTGCATCAACAAAGTCGAATCTGCCGGATCTGTACATTTGTCCTCAACGAACTGAACAATATCAAGTTTCAACAGGACATCCCCCATCGAGTTGATAAAACCATCAATTAAATATTCGGAAAACTTATACCTATTGGCTAAGTAGTTTGATGAAATCCAGTTGCGATGGAATCCAGGTTCCTGAAAGTAAGCATTGTAACCAGCAACGTCATAGGGTTCAAAGAAATCCAATCCTTCAGCATCCAAGTTGAATAACAATTGTCGATACAACTCATAGTGATTTTCAAGGTCGGTCGTTTTATCCGGCACATCCAATTCAAACAAACGAATAGCACCTATTATTAAATCAATCGGTGCTTTGATGATCGCCCCAATGTTGTTGTCGTCAGTCGGAGTAGAATCTAGATCGTAAAAATGTTCGCTCGTAAACAACACTTCCAAGACCGAAGTTATTTCAAAATTGTTCTGTTCTAAAATAAGCGCCAAGGGTTCGATGATATCCGTTTCTATCTCCGTCGTGATGTCAAAATAGACGAACTCGCGGTAAATTCTTCGACAGATATTCTTTGCGGTGTGCGGCGAAGCAAAAATCATGTCTATCGCTACATCCAGTTCATCGTACACTCCTTGTATAGTTGTGTTCGATCCCACAATCGGAGTTGTTTGGATAACTGTATTGTTAAACGCCGCCGAAAATTGTTTGTCAGATATATCGTGTTTATTCGCTACAACCGTTGTTGTGTTTATTTTCACTTTTCCGGTCGGTAAATTCGTGACTGGGTCAATCGTTTGAAACCCTATGTCAATTCCCCAACCTGTGAGTACCTTAGTTAATTCTTTTACATCCATTTCCGTGAAATTGGTGTAATCATCTGGGCCGACTTGTGGTCCCTTTCCAACGGTAAAGAGTTCTAAAAATTCACGTCCGAAATTCTCCTGAGGAGCGCCCTTCACATTTAAATTACCGTCTAAATGCACTAGCATCGCGTTATCGATACAAATTGCTTTTGATAAATCTTTGTAGTTCCCAAGTGCATAAAAACGAAGAAGACGCAAATAATCTAGTGAAAATTGCGGACGGTTTTGTATTCGCGAAATGATCATCGGAAAGTGCGTATGATAGAACCAAACTAAGCGATCCGTTAAGTTCGCGCCTGAAACACGCATGTTTTCAATCCACCAAGCACTAGTAAACCGACTAATTTCAGTATTCGTGTGATCTGGATGCGGTGAATTCGGGAATACCCAATCTGTGCCTGTCAAAAAATCAATCGGGAGGTCCGGTTCGACTTGTGGCAGAATCAATTCTTGAAATGCATCTGCAGCAGATAAGGTTGAGAAATATTGAATATCCTGCAATTGAGGACCAAAAGTAGCTCTTCGCAGCAAGTGAGTAGCATTTTGAACTCCAAGAGTTCCAACTATAGGATTGAGAGATGCCATTTCGTTGTATTTAAGAACGGTTTAGGTAGCGAACACAACTATTCACAATTCAATCTCAATCAACGCAAAACTATGGGAGTTTGCCAGTTTTCATCGCTAGTTTTCGCTTACAGAATTGAACATCGGCACTTTTGGATGATAAATAGTGATTGATCAAGTATTTACCGATTCTTGCTTCAAATAGTAACGCTAAATATTTCTTGAAGATAGGGAAAATAG
>CAJQOB010000175.1 GCA_905479845.1 uncultured Flavobacteriales bacterium | reverse complement strand
GAATATTTTAACTATTACAACAATGAAAGAAGACACGAATCACTGGACTACCAAAAACCAGTTAACTGGTATCAAGCTGTCGCTTGATTATTATACTAATTTTGAATAAACCCTGTCCTAACAAATGGGGTATCTACAACTAAAAGTAAGGTTCAGTCAAACGGACATTACCTATTACGAAACACCGTGCTTTTGGTCGGGCGAAACGAGTATGATTCAGCACCCAGCCGTTTTAACAACGGAAGCTGGTTGGATTAGAGGAAAGGAAGTTGTGAAGGTTAATTTCGATGCAAGCATTGTGTCTGTTGAAAAACTTGACAACTATGCATTGGATCAAGGTTTCTTCTTAATTGAGGAAGATGGGAGTTATCAGAAGGATAAGAATCCGCAGTATTACTTGAAGAATTCCATTTACAGTTTTCTGCCTTTAAATTATACCCAAAGAAGCTTTTTGAATTACGCCATCCCTTATCAAAAGGAATTCATGGCTTATTTAAGCCCAGCTCAGCTTGAGATGTTGAGGTTAATACAAAGCAAAAAAACTTTTGGTGAAGAGCTTTAGGATGCTAAGATTGTAGAAAGTTGGAAGCTATTTAATGAGGGGAAAAGTGAACAAGAGTTGAAGAAATGTGGACACTTTAATTGAAGGAAGAACCTATAACTTTGAGAATAAGGATTTAATATATACAGCTATGATGAACTGGAATGATGTAATAAGATATGCGAATAATGGGAGTCCAACTCCTGATAAGCGAGTGGAGAAAACGGAAAAAGAATGGAAGGAAATACTAACGCCTGAACAATTCCGAATAACTCGATTAAAAGGCACCGAAGTGGCGGGTTCGGGAGCATTTTGTCATGCTCATGATGCTGGGAAATATAAGTGTATCTGCTGCGAGAATGAACTGTTCGATTCTTCAATCAAGTTTAACTCAGGAACGGGATGGCCCAGTTTTACGGAGCCCATTCGCGAGAACGCGATAAAGTATGAAAAAGACAGCTCGTACGGAATGGTTCGAGTAGAGGTTATGTGTAACAACTGTGATGGACATCTTGGGCATGTTTTCCCTGATGGACCAGAACCAAGCGGTTTGCGCTATTGCATTAACTCGGAGTCAATAGATATAATTAAGGAATAAGGAGAAATAGTAATGAAAACAGAATTTGCAACATTTAGTGGAGGGTGCTTCTGGGGAGTTGAGAAATTCCTTCAGGAAATCCCAGGAGTGATTGACGCAGTATCAGGATACGCAGGTGGGCACACAATGGCCCCGAAGTATACAGATGTGTGTGGAGGTAGAACTGGACATGCAGAAGTTGTGGACGTTGAGTTCGATCCGAACAATATAACACTGAAAGAATTGGTAGAAACATTTGTGAAAACGTATCGAGATACCAATCCAAAAAACTTAACGAGCACATCTCAATACCGTTCAATAATCCTATATCGGACGGAGGTGCAAAAAGAGACAATGGAGAAAGTACTCTTTGAATATGGACAAACCAATGGGAAGAAAATAACTACTCAAGTTAAACCCCTTGAAACGTTTAATAAAGCAGAGTAGTTCCATCAAGATTATTACGGTAGTTGTAGAGTAGAAACAACTGAAAGTTGAGCTTAAGTAAGATAATATTGGTTTTCATCTTGTCTGTTCGAACCACAATTGGTTCATGCGGAGAAGACCCTAATAGCGAATTAATAAATCCGCATAGCGGTAATAGAAATATGGAATCTACAGAGATTGTTAAAGCACCTGAACTTAGAGTAGAACAATGGATTAATGCAGATGGTAAAGAACTGTCTTCACCAATTAATCTCTCTGATTACGAAGGAAAGTTTAAGATTATTTACTGTTATCAGCATTGGTGCCCAGGATGTCATAGTCACGGATTACCCTCACTGCAGCGATTAGTGAATGAATTTAAGGATAATGATAAGATCGCATTTTTAGCCGTTCAGACTGTTTTTGAAGGGACAGATGTCAATACGTTTGACAAACTTCGTGAAACGCAAAAGAAATACAATCTAGATATTCCTTTCGGACATGATCCTGGAGATGGGCGATCAACAATTATGGAAGATTATAAGACAGGTGGTACACCTTGGTTCATCTTTATCGACCAGGAAAACACGATTGTTTTTGCCGATTTTCATATCAATCCAGATGGTGCAGTGGAATATTTAAATAAAATTTTGAAATAATGGAGATAATTCACGACGCTGAGAACAGGATGTTCGTTTTACCGTTAGATGACGCAACAAACGCAAAGGTTATGTAATCACTGGATAGTTGTTCTGGAATGAGACTAATTCATTCAGAAGTCCCAACAAGTCACAGAGGGAAGGGAATTGGTAAGGAACTAGTGCTGAAAACGTTCCAAAAGTTAACGGACGAATGTTTTGAGGCAAGGGCAATATGTAGTTATATTCGAGCTGTGGCAATGCGTCACGAGACATGGAAAACAATAATTAAATACTGAAATGATGAGCGCAATTTTTGAAAATATTAAGACATTCTTTTCGAAAAAAGAAAATGGAGAAGCCACGGGTTCTGCTCCGGAAGGAATGTGTCCAGTTTGCTGGGGGCATAACGAGTGGGAAGGGAAGTATTATGAAGTTGTAAAAGATAAACACTTGAAACCTGGAAAGGACATTTACAGTAATTTCATTAGTGAAGTGGTGGACGTTCATGTCAATACAACTCACAAACATGAAAACAAATATATCTGCACAAACTGTGATAAGGAAATAGCCTAATAGACAACACACTCATTAACCATGGAGAGAAAACTACTGATTACATTGTTACTTGCATTTCAGATAACTGCACTACAGGCGCAGGAGCATGATGAAGAAAAAACGCATAATGGGATCTATGAGTTGATAGGATCTATGATCTATTCATATTCCATGGGACACGAAAAAGCCAATTTCGGAAATGAATTCCATTTTACTTATTGGTGGAATCATACTTGGGGAGCGGGAATTTCGTACACAAGACTTTATGATGATCACAAGACGAATTCTATTGCCCTTTTGGGTAGTGTGAATCCGAAAAAATGGATGACGTTAAACATTGGACCAAATCTTAGTTTTAGTAAAAACTATGAAGAATTTCATCATGAAATTGGGGGATATCTCGAAGTTGAGTTTAACATAAGACCTGTTCGCTGGTTTCACGTGGGACCTGTTATTGGAGGTGTTGTCTCAGAAAATTCTGAGTTATACGGAGGAGTACACCTTGGTTTTGAATTATAAAGTGCCAAACGTAGGAAAACGCATAGTGTTGGGAACAGAAAGCAACCTTAAATTCATGTCTGCAACAGAGAGTTGACTGAACTAATTGAAGAACAAATTATTTAAAAAGAAATGGAAAATTACAAGAAAGCCTATATAGCGGGAGGATGCTTTTGGGGTATGGAAGATCTTTTCAGAAAGAGAAAGGGTATTGTTGATACAGAGGTCGGATACATTGGGGGAGAAAACGAAAACCCGAGCTATCGATATCATCCGGGACATGCAGAGGGTATTGAGCTGGTGTACAACCCAGATGAAACGAGTTTTAAAGAAATTCTAGATTACTTCTACCGTATACACAACCCTACTACAATCGATAGACAAGGGAATGATCGTGGTGCGAGCTATCGGTCAGCAATATTCTTTCAAAACGAAGAAGAGAAACAGATTGCAGAAGAAGTTATTGCCGTTGTAGATGCTTCAGGTAGGTGGGATGGAAAAGTAGTCACTACCCTCGAACCATACTCTAAGTTTTGGAATGCAGAGGAATCACATCAAGATTACCTTGAAAAAAATCCGAACGGTTACACATGTCACTTTGAACGTTTTGAAACCTTCCTTTAATAATATTGAGAAACTGCTGGACGCCTTTATTCGGGGTGTTCAGTTAATCTCAAAACACGATTAAAATTTGAGCAATAGAAATACAATTTAAAAACACACGATTTAACCCTGACCAAACACCGTTTTTGGAGTTGGCAAAACAAATGGCAAAAGCATTCGGTTATACAGCAGAATTGGATGTTGATCAAACTCTTGCACAACTCCTTCGATTGAGGGTTGCGCAAAAAAATGAATGTGCCTATTGTGTTATTCTGCACGCTAAAACGGTCAGAGAAATAGGAATAAACGAGGGAAAAGTGGATAACATTTCTTCTTGGTGGAACAGTGAGCTATTTAACGACAGCGAAAAAGCAGCTCTGGAATATTGCGATGTGCTTACCGAAGGCTAGAATAAAAACTTTCAAAAATACCATGATCAACTGGCAAGCTATTTCTCAGAAAAGGAGATTGCTGAAATAGCAGCGATTATTATTAAAATGAATGTTTGGACCAGACTGAAGCTTGCTCAGGGAGAAACTCCTTTCATCGATTGACTTCGGAAGTTTAAACACGAAACAGGGAAATATAAGCACGCAAGAAAAGCTGTAGAGCACTATTTTCGTGTAGATGAGCAGTTAAATTATTTATCCTGCTTCAGTTTAAATGCATGAATATGAAAGAATGGGACCATATAACGTCAAAAGAAGAAGTAGAAGGATTGGTGACAAAATCCTCATCAAAGCCACAAATTCTTTTTAAAGACAGTACCAGATGCGGAATCAGTGCCCATGCTAAAAGTAGGATCTCTGAGGGCTATTCTGATTTTATTTCTGGGAGAGCGGATTTTAATTATTTGGACCTCTTAAAATATAGGTCTGTTTCTACTTTTATCGCGGAATACCTTGACGTTACTCACCAATCGCCGCAGATTATTGTGCTCAAAAATGGGAAGGTAGTTCATGTGGCTACCCACCACGCAATCTCTCCCCAGAAAATATCCGATCATCTATGAAAATGCTTGGGAAAATAGCTGACCTCATTTTAGATTTTGAGCTATATGGTTATTCCATGCAACTCGAATTAAAAGAGGATAAAATATTTGTGGTAGACAAAGGGATCTTTTTGTCATCCGACGATTTGTTTTTTGTTGATGTCGCTTACAAGGATAGAAAGACCGAGGAAGTAATTTTTGCCATCAATTCACCATTATTTGATGTTAAGGGGTATCTTTTACTAACCAAATTAGAGTTTCAGCAGCTTATTGAAATGGGGTATGGTTCAAAGTTTAAGTTGACCATTATTGAATTTGTTGGAAAACCTCCTGGAGTTGAAATAAAGAGGCAGTACAACATGCGGAAGATTTCACGAAATGAATTTGAAGCAGATCGCTTTGTGCTTCGGGAAGGGTTTCCAGATTTTCCACCTTGCCCATATGGACATACTTTCAAGGCGCTTGGCTATGATAAACAAGAAAAAGAGTATGTAAGGCTAAACTCTTCCGTCTTAAAGAAAGAAAACATTGAAGTGGTAAAATTTATAGGGTAATATGGAGTGGTATCTTCCAATAACAATTCTTCCTGGAGTAGGAATGCTGATTTTTTCAACGACAGGTCAAATGATCGCTATTAGTGGAGAAGTTGGCGCATTATTGTCGAATAAGTGCACAGACTTTCAGCATCGGATCGCAGCGCTCAAAATAAAGCAAATAAAACGTCTTTCGTATGCGTCCACACTGCTGTATTGTGCCGCTGGATTATACGTTTTATCTGGAATGATGGGAGTATTTTTTAGCCAGTTCACATTCCTTTCCAACATAAGTTTAATCGTTGGGACAATGGCGGTTTTCATTGCCTTGGTTTTACTTATAGTGTATGCTTTCAAAACAATTCACATTAGACCGATTCAGTTTGACAATAACCATTTAATGTAAGAAATGTTGGAACAGGGAAGGGAAATACGGAATTGGAACATCAACGGCTACTCCAATTTTTAAACCCATCGAAGGAGAAACAAGTGGTTTCCCTTTTCAATTCGCTGAAATCGACAGTTAGATAGTATCAACTCAACAAAACGATGGTAATTATGAAAGCAACTTGGAACAACACAGTAATCGCAGAAAGCGATGAAACAATTGAAGTGGAGGGGAATCAATATTTTCCGCCTCAGTCAATTAACAAGGAGTTCTTCACGGAAACTGCAACGCACTCAACCTGCCCGTGGAAAGGTCAGGCAAGTTACTACACGATTACGGTCGAGGGGAATGAAAATATAGATGCTGCTTGGTTCTATAAACAACCGAATGACGCTGCGCAAAAAATTAAGGACTATGTCGCTTTCTGGAAGGGCGTAGAAGTGAGATAAACATGGGAATCGAGAAAATTACTTCGACTGAAGAATTCGAGAAAATTTATTCTGAAGGTGATATTCCAATCATCTTGAAATTTTACACCGAAACCTGTAACCCTTGCAAGTCCTTGTCGATAATCATCCAAAGGCTAGAGCCCCAATTTAGGGGGAAGGTAAGGTTCGTTAAAACGAGAGCCGATGAAAATGTGAAATTGGCGCAACAGTTCAGAGTAACAGCGGTCCCAACGCTCATAATCGTTGATTCAAACAAGGAAATAGAACGAGCGCAAGGACTAATAACCGAGAATAGTTTAGCACAGAAAATCCATGAATTAATTGCTGAGTAATGGAACAAATTGGTTTTGGTGGTGGCTGCCACTGGTGTACTGAAGGAGTCTTTCAATCCCTATTGGGAGTGGAAAATGTACAGCAAGGGTGGATATCGTCCTTAGGAGAATATAGTGAATACTCGGAAGCAGTAATTGTTTCGTTTAATGAGGAAGTCATTGCTCTAGAGGAACTTATAAAAATTCATTTGTTTACGCATTCCTCAACTTCAAATCATACTTTTAGAGAAAAGTACCGGTCAGCTGTATATACATTTACGGAACATCAGGTAGAACGTTCTCTAAAAACAGTAAGAGAATCTCAACTAGATTTTGACAAAGAAATAGTGACGCAGGTACTTCCTTTTTGCGATTTTCGTCTTAACTCAGAGGACTACCAAAATTACCTCTATTCAAGGCGTGACAATGCTTTTTGCAAAACATACATTCATCCTAAACTGTCAGTTTTGCTTTCAAAATTTTCTAACCAAGTCAACAAAGAGAAGTTAGAAGAACTAAATATGATAAACACATGAACACGAAAAGATTAACAATACCTACACGCTCAGGTCTTAGCTTGTTTGCTCGGTTGGAGCTGCCTGCAAACGGCAGAATAAAGCAATACGCCATTTTTGCTCATTGTTTTGCTTGCAATAGTAATCTCAATGTCGTTAGAAATATTTCTCGTTCCCTTACGGAACAGGGCATCGCAGTAGTGCGATTTGATTTTACTGGTCTGGGAAGGAGTGAGGGAGAGTTTGAAAACACAAACTTTTCGAATAACGTATGCGATTTAGTTGATGTTCATACCTTTTTTAAGGAGAATTACAGTGCACCGCAACTATTAATTGGGCACTCATTTGGAGGAACCGCTGTTATGATGGCGGCGTTTCAACTGCCAGAAGTAAAAGGAGTAGTTTCAATAGGCTCTCCTGCTATGCCCACACACGTCAAAAAATTACTCAAATATCACCCTGAAAAACTGAAAGAGAAACAGGAGTTTGAGGCAAAAGTTGGTGACCAGAACTTTACCATACAGAAACAGTTTATTGAAGACCTTGACAACAGTGATTTAATAGGAAGTATTAAAGGTTTAAACAAAGCAATCTTGGTAATGCATTCCCCTCAGGATAGTATTGTTGAAATTAAGAATGCCGCCGAGCTTTACCACAACGCACGACATCCAAAGAGCTTTATTTCTTTAGACGGAGCGGATCACCTACTTTCCAATAAGGAGGATGCATTGTACGCGGCTGACGTGATTTCTTCTTGGGCAAAGAGATATATTGATTTAAAGGATGATGTTGAAGAAGATAAGTTACGCTCAACCAATGGAGAGCAGGTTCTTGCCCATCTGAACTTAGAAAATGCGTTTACGACACAGATATATACTGACAAGCATTGCATCACAGCGGATGAGCCAGTTTCATTTGGAGGAGAAGATTTGGGACCAAGTCCATATGAATTGCTAAATGCAGGTATTGGAGCTTGTACTGCAATGACCTTAAAACTGTACGCAGAAAGAAAAGGCTGGGATCTTAAGGAAGTATTCGTGTACCTAAGTTATTCCAAGAAACATGCATCTGAGATAGATTCAGAAGAGGACCTAATGGGAAGAATTGATTTGATTGAGAAGAAATTAAAATTTGTTGGAAATCTTGATGAGGTGCAACAAGAGAAACTAAAACAAATTGCTTCGAAATGCCCAGTACATAAAACGGTCAGCAATAAAGTTGTTTTTCAAACCGAAATCATCAATGAATAAAGTATTCGAAATAAGCGGGCCCGAGGCAAGGGCAAAAGCAGAAATAATTGTAAAAGACGATAGTACGTACTTGATGCTTTCTAATATTTGGATTGCCCCTGGAGCTCCCGATGTACAGGTTGCGCTAAGTAGTAATGAGGAAGGAAAACTGGATGATACTTTGCAGCATATCGCTTTCTTGCCTTATGAACAACCGACGTTTAAATTTGACATTTCTGGACTCAATCTGTTCAAGGCAAAAACAGTGATTATTTACTGTACAAAGTTTCAAGTGCATTTCGGTCATGGCAAAATAATAGTGTAATACGACGAAATCATGGCAACTTTAGGACTAGGCACCGCTGCACTTGGCAGACCTGTTTATTTAAACATCCGCGAAAACACGTTTCAAAAGCAAACGGAGTTTAACCTGGGTGAATTCAAGGAGAAGGGACTGAAATTGCTTCAATCCGCCTATGATCTCGGAATTCGACACTTTGATACTGCTCCGAATTACGGAATAGCAGAGAATATAATTATCAGTTGGCTATTGGATAAACAGTATTCGGATGTAAGTGTATCTTCAAAGTGGGGATATACGTACACTGCGAATTTTGATCCCAATGCTAAAGTTCATGAAGAGAAAAATCACAGTCTCCAAAAGATAACCGAGCAATGGAGAACAACACAAAAGCTACTTCCTTTCCTGAATACGCTGCAGATACATTCTGCCACCTTGGAAACAGGGGTTTTAGATAATCAAGAGGTTCTTCAAGAGCTACATCGACTAAAGACGATGCACAACCTGAAAATTGGATTAACCGTGACGGGCTCCAATCAACCGGAGGTTCTAAAAAAAGCACTGGATGTAGAAATTAATGAGAAAGTACTTTTCAGCAGTTTCCAAGTAACATTCAACATATTTGATCAAAGCCTGTCTGATGTTTTACACCTCATGAAAGGAAAGCAAATTCTGATCAAAGAAGCACTTGCAAATGGCCGCGTTTTTCCGAATGACTCTTATCCCAACTACCAGAAGCATTTTGACTTGCTCCATGAATTAAGTGGAAAGTACAAGGTTGGAATTGATGCGGTCGCTCTTCGTTTTTGTATGGACAGTATCCCGAGAGCTATCATTTTGAGCGGTGCAAGTGAAGCGAAACAATTGCAAGAAAACCTCAAGACGAAAGACTTTAAACTTACGGACGGTGAGTTGGAACAACTAAGAAAACTAAAAGTTGCGCCAAGAGACTATTGGAGGGAAAGGGCAGAATTAAATTGGAGTTAATCGTTTTTGAATTTGGATGAAATTAGAGTGGTAGAACGAACAAATCTTAAAAAGAAGATGACGAAAATAATAGAAGAATTTGACAAGGTAAGAACTCATACCGTGCGTGTATGTGAACCTCTCTTGACGGAAGATTATATTCCTCAACCTGCCGCATTTGTAAGTCCACCCAAATGGCATCTTGCACATACATCTTGGTTTTTTGAAGAAATGATTCTAAAAAAGTTCGATCCTGCTTACAAAGAGTTTAGTGAAAATTCATCCTTTCTCTTCAACAGCTAACAACACTGTTGGTGAGCGTATCCTGAGAGCAGACAGAGGAAATATAACGCGACCTACCGTAAACGAGGTTTATGAATACAGAGCGCATGTTGATTCATCCATTCGCAAGCTAATAGAGACAACGCAATCCCAAGAAATCCTTGACTTGATGATTCTTGGGATTAACCATGAACAGCAACACCAGGAGCTTTTATTGACAGATATAAAATACATACTTGGGGCTAATCCATTGTTTCCTGTTTACGACGCTAGGAACACCTTCTTTGAATCTGTTAACGATAGGTCTGGCTGGATAAACATGAAGGAAGGGCTCTATGAAATTGGGCATACTGGTTCCGACTTCCATTTTGATAATGAATTGGGAAGACACAAGGTATACCTGCCAGAATACGAGATAAGTGAACAATTAGTCACAAATCAAGAATTTCTTGAGTTCATAGAAGATGGGGGATACACAAACTTCAACTGTTGGTTGGACGAGGGGGGGGCACTGGATAAAGGAGAACAACATCAACAGCCCTCTTTATTGGCATAAACAAGATGAGGAGTGGTACACATATACCTTGGCCGGTCTAAAAAAATTAAACCCTAATGCAATCCTAACACACATTAGTTACTATGAAGCAAATGCCTTTGCCACTTGGAAACAAATGCGTCTGCCTACAGAATTTGAATGGGAAGCAGCAGCTAAACAATTTGATTGGGGAAAATGCTGGGAATGGACAAATTCAGCATATCTCCCTTACCCAGATTTCAAAATACAGAGCGGGGCAGTAGGCGAGTACAACGGGAAATTTATGATTAACCAAATGGTCCTGAGGGGAGCGTCGGTTGCAACATCGAAAAAACACAGCAGGATAACTTACAGGAACTTCTTCCATCCAGATGCAAGATGGCAGTTCGCAGGAATTCGATTAGTTAAATAGAAACGAGTAAGATGAAGAAATTTGATGCAATAATTATTGGCTCAGGTCAAGTAGGAACGCCACTTGTGTTTGATTTAGCCGCAAGAGGAAAGAAAGTCGCTTTTATTGAAAAGAACAAAGTTGGAGGTACATGTCTCAATGTAGGCTGTACACCAACAAAGACATATGTCGCCTCAGCACGAAGGATGTGGGATATTGCCAATAGTAGCAACTTGGAGTCGATTTTAAGGGATCTTTTTCAGCCAATATGGCAAAAATTAAGAGGAGAAAAGACGAACTCGTTGGTCATTCGAGAGGTAGAATTCAGGAAGGCGTAGAAAAGAACGAGAACATTGCATTTTTCATGGGAGAGGCAAAATTCGGGATCAAGTCCAAAACCTGTGGAGGAATTTTGGATTTCAACCTAGATTTATTAAAACTTGTATTTCCCGAAGTTCTATTGGTTCACTTCGATTTAACAAATACTCATTCAGAAAAAGAGCTTTTACACTTTTACTTTGAAGAGAAAAACGTTCATCCCAAGGAGTTTGTTGATGTAGAATTAGTCTCCAAGGGCTTTTATGATGAGATTACCGTTCAAGATTTTCCGCTTCGGGGTAAGCAGGTTTATCTTCATATTCGTCGCCGTCGTTGGCAGGAGAAAACCACCAAACAAGTTGTTAAGCGCAATTGGGAGTTAGTAGGACAGGGAACACGTATGGTAAACGAGTTTGCTAATTTTTTAAAAGAGATTAGTCAATACTAATGCTTCGGACGTTCTTACGATTGGTCGCTTATATGGTGTTCGGGGAGATCGTCTACAGCCTCAGCACAGAGATCACCTGAGTGATTTTAAAGACTTGGATCAACTAGCTCATGCCAAGGACTGGCTTCTGTTCCAGAAGAACATCGGAAAGCGTTTATCGATATATGAAGTAGCTCTTTCTCAAGGAGAACTTTACACGGTGATCACCAATAAACAAGCTAAAGGTAGAGCAGGATCGATTGTCGCCATTGTAGAGGGAACCAGAGCGGACAAAGTCATCAAGTGCTTATTACAAATTCCTTCTCACATCCGCCGAAAAGTCAAAGAAATTACTCTGGATATGGCTCCAACGATGAAATTGATTTCCAAAACATGCTTTGTGAAAGCTACTCAAGTTATTGATCGTTTTCATGTACAAAAACTGGCTCTGGAAGCTTTGCAAGAAGTCAGAATAAAGCACCGTTGGGAAGCAATCGATTTAGAAAACGAAGCCATCTTAGCTGCTAAAAAGAAAGGTGTTGATTATATCCCACAAACCCTGATTACAGGAGATACCCGAAAACAGTTACTGGCTCGAAGTCGCTACTTGCTGTATAAGAGTCGAGAGAAATGGACGATCAAGCAACAACTAAGAGCACAAGTATTATTCAAGGAATATCCCGAAATAAAACTAGCATACGATCTTTCTCAGCAACTTCGAGAGTTCTTCAATACTAAACAAGGAAAAGGAGTAGCGCTAACCAAACTTGCTCACTGGTACAAAGATGTTGAGGAGTCTGGGTTAAGAAGCTTCGCTACTATCATGAATACAGTGAAAATCAACTATGATGGAATCGTCAATTACTTTGAGAATCGGAGTACAAACGCTTCAGCTGAGTCATTCAATGCCAAAATCAAAGCATTCAGAGCTCAGTTTAGAGGAGTAAGAAACAAAGAATACTTTTTGTACCGTCTGACTCAAATTTATGCCTAATCCCCAACTTTTGTCGTTGATCCAGGAACTCTTCAATTTGTATAGAGAATAGTGGATTATTCCGTTTCACTTTAAATTTTCTAGCACAAAAAAAGCCTCATCGTTTGATGAAGCTTTAATCTTGTGGGAAATGTAGGATTCGAACCTACGACCCCCTGCTTGTAAGGCAGGTGCTCTAAACCAACTGAGCTAATCTCCCATTTTTTGTCTGACTTGTTTGTCAAATGCGTGTGCAAATATACACTTGATTTTCTTAATGACAAGCAAAAAATTAAAAAAAATTAAAAAAAATCTGCTACTAAAAAGAAGCTGCCAATGATCAAAATAGTATCGCTTTGTTTTGCAGTATTTTGTGCCATTTTCAAGGCGGATTTAGTTTCGAGAAAAAAATCTACTGAGACGTGTTTTTTTTCTTGAACTGCCACTTTTAGTTGATCAATTTTTGCCGTTCGAGGATTGGTGAATTCAGTTAAATACAATTTGCAGTTACCGGGAAATTGATCTAAGATCGAAGAAATGTCTTTATCGGCACTTGTACCATATACAACATGCAGCTCTCCTTGGTTGATTTCACGAATTGTTTCCAACGTATTTTTGATTCCATCAGGATTATGTGAGACATCCAAAATTGTTAGTGGATCTTGTTTCCAGATCTGTAATCGTGCTTTAAATCCTGTATTCGCATTCAATTTTCTCAATCCCTGCAATACATGATCAGAACTAGTTGAAAAACCAACTGTCTCCAATTGCTTTAATCCACTAAGCGCCAATCGAAAGTTATCCTTTTGATATTTCCCCAATAATGGGAAGTCCTTTGGAATTTGGATGTCCTGATCAAAATCAAAATAAGCACTTTCAACTTCTTCAGCTTTGGCTTTAAAAACTGCTTGAACAGAAGGTTTTTTCTCAGCGGTAATAATTGGAATTCCCTGTTTGATGATTCCCGCTTTTTCTTCAGCGATCAATTCAAGAGTATCTCCTAAAATTGCGGTATGTTCCAAACTGATATTCGTAATCACACTGAGTAGGGGAGTGATGACATTTGTAGCATCCAGTCGTCCGCCTAACCCGGTTTCAATGATAACTATATCGCAATATTGCGAAATGAAATGCTTAAGGGCCAGAGCAAATGTCATTTCAAAAAAAGATGGATCGAAATCGAGATTGGCATTTCTCATCTGCTCAACGAAATCTACCACACTTTGCTTTTCAATTGGCTGCCCGTTGATTCTAATCCGCTCTGTATAATCTTCAATATGGGGAGAAGTGAATAATCCAACTTTGTATCCCGCTTCGGTTAGGGCAGAGGCAATCATTGAACAAGTTGACCCTTTGCCATTGCTTCCAGCCACATGCACGAACTTCAGTTCATCCTGAGGATTATCAAGAATTGATAAA
>CAJQOB010000174.1 GCA_905479845.1 uncultured Flavobacteriales bacterium | reverse complement strand
TCAAAATCGCCATCCCGCGCGAACACTCCTGTATTAGCCAAAGTGGCATTAACAGTTCCACCATTTTCGATTTCAGCAATTAACGCAAGACCATCGGCGTTAGAAATCATAACACTAGGAATTGTAATAGTTGAGCTCGTTCCACCCATTGCGAACGGTGTCGTAGCTGGGTCGTTATTCACGATAATTACAGCAACCGCTCCATCATCTTGAGCACGTTGAACTTTATCAACAAATGGACACGACCCACGCATGATTAAAGCAATTTTTCCACTCATTAATCCTGGAGTGACAGGGTCAGTACAGGCATCATAAATATCTGGATCGTTATCAATTGGTAAAACCAAATCCTCTGTGATTGGAGTGGAAGGAAGACCTGGTCCGAAACCTGCTTCGACACCTCCGTACGATCCAGCAACCGCTGAAGGAGAGTTTACGGTAACGAGATCCGATCCACCACTTGGTGACCATAAGTACATTTGCATTCTTGGATTTGATCCGTCATCTGGTGTTGCGAAGTTTGCATTGTTCGTTCCTCCGCCATCTTGAGCGTCGGCGTTTACATAATCGGATGCTTGACCACCATTTCCATAATTGTTTTCTTGGAAGTTTCCACTCACTTCGTCGAAGCCGTAGCGGTACCAGATGTCATGCATCATGTTGTTCATGTAGAACAAATTCGTAATCGCAGCATCAAGGTAGGTATTACTCGTTTGAGTTAAATCTGCTGGGAAATCAAAATTGATTCCTGCTCCACCATCTGGAGAGTAACCAATACCATTATTATCGTTTTGGTCCTCCATTGCATGGACGTTGTTTCCACGCGATATTGTGTACTCTTCACCTAGTATACCATCATCATCGTGCCAACCAAAAGGAGAAGCCAATGGGTCTGAGGGTCCAACAACCAAAGTTCTCGATCCATGATTTGGACTTTCAACTGGAAGTTCAAATACATTGTATTGATCCGTAGCTGGAGGAGGAGGAGGTGGCATCAAATAATTCGGAATTGAAACCACTTCTTGTTTGGCAAGTGCATCACAATTTTGAGCAGTGTGATTGTGTTCAAATGAACAACTCACAACCCAATCCACTTTAGTGATCAAGCTTCCGTCATTTGCATTCACCAGAACGTTCCACCAGTGATCGGTAGACAGTTCGTAGATGTTCAAGTTCCACGCAAGTGTCAATTGATCATCTTCCACGAGATAAACCAATCGAACAGGGATTGACTCCAAGGAAAAACTCGGAGCACTGAAAGCGGCTGTCTCAGTATTTTTATCCTCCAATTGATCAATCGTTAAAGGTGTTTCCAGATCAAGTTCGGTTGCAGCAGCATAAATAGCCTCTTCGTTTGAAAGAGAAGCTGAAGGAGAAACAACTTTCTCTGAAATGTTCGATTCAAGTCGATTTCCAGTTAGTTGAACTTTTTCACCTTTAATGGCGAATACCGCATTCGCACCAAAAATTTCGATGCCGTCATACTCTTGACTCACATAAACGTGATGCAAGCCAGTTTGTTTGGAAGTGTGTTGACTCGTGATTCGCCAATTCTGAATGTCGGATTCAGTCAGTTCAAGAACTTCCTTGTTTTCGTTTAAATAATTTTGAATCTGTTGTTTTGCATCTTGAGAGAAGCTGCAAAAGGAGATCGCGCTAAATAGCAACGCCATTTGCGCTCGGAGAGATTTACGCAGAGCAATCATAAGTTATAGCTGTTTAAATTAAGAATACAAACTACATTGCATTCTTGTTGACTAAGATAACACCAATCTAATGCAAATCAAAACAGGAGAGTGATTCTAAATAATCAAGTATGATAGTTCGACGTAATTCCAACAGAAAACTTTCAAACGCGAAGAAAAAATAACACTTGAATATTCAGCTATATACTGTATAAGGAAATTACTTGAACTCCTCGGGAATCTCACAAACAGGAATTGGCTCCATTTTGTGACGGTTGATGCGGTTCAAACGCTTATAAATCTTAAGAATCTCCTCTTGGCGTTCGCTAAGAATTGATCCATCTCCTTTATAATCCATGGCCCATTCGAGCTCAGGATAAGAAGCCCCAATTTGATCCTCATCAGAGCGACCATCCTCCCAAAGACCATCCGTTGGTTTGGCTTCAACGATTTCTTGAATTACATCAACTTCCGCTGCTAATCCCCAAACTTCGGATTTATTAAGATCAGCGATTGGGCTGATATCAACACCACCATCTCCATACTTTGTATAGAAACCTACACCGAAATCCTCGACTTTATTTCCTGTTCCGCAAACCAAGCATCCATGCACTTGTCCAATTGCGTAAAGTGTCGCCATTCTCAGGCGAGAACGAGTATTCGCCATGGCGAGTGCATGTTCTGCGACATCTGCGGGAAAGTCTTTCTCCAATTGATCGAAGGAAGCCGTTAAATCTATGTCAAGCGAGCTGACATTTGGGAAACGTTTTTCGAGATCAGCAATGTGATTTTTTGCACGATCGTACTCCGCGTATGTCTGACGAATCGGCATACTAAGTAAAATTGTCTTTTTTCCAGTGAGTGCGCAAAGTGTGGATGTCAATCCTGAATCGACACCACCAGAAATCCCGATAATAAAACCAGACAGCCCGGCTGTATCGCAATAATTGCTTAGCCAGGCTGTAATGTGTTCTGCAACTTTTGAATAATTCAAATCGTGCTATTTAGAATAAGATTGAAACTTTAAATTGTAACTGTTGCTGCGTAGCTTGGTTCGAGAAGTGATTGTCTTCTAACGTTCCATTAACTCCAGCAGCGGTGAACAGGGTAGTGTTTCCCTCGTTTTTGTCAAGGTGTAAAGGTGTGAATCCATAGTAGAACCCAAGCTCAGCAACCAAAGATGTTGATCCTGAGAAATTCCATTCTGCTCCACCAGAGAGACCAACAGCCGATTTAAAGAAGAACATGTCTCCTTTTGCTTTCATATTTAAGTTTTCTCCTGAAATTTCAATTGGACTGCCAGGAATATCAAGACCATAGTTAACTCCATTATCATTGATTTTGTTAGTTAGCAAGAAGCTGTTTCTCAAACCAAACTTTCCGAAGTAACGGAAGTAACCAATAAAGTTCGTTCGAAACAAAAGCATTGTAGGAATCGTCAAGTAGGTTCCTTTTTGAGCTCGTGTGCTCATTCTGAAAAGTTGTTTATTTGCATCGCCTGCTACTTCATCCTGCTGAAGAATCTTTGAATCATTATACCAATAGTAAATTTCTTCTGTTGAACTCGTCTTGTACTTCAATGTAGAAAAATCAAATTCCACACCCGTATTAAATCCTACGTTCTCGTTAAATGACCAGATTCCATTCATTCCAATTGTCAAATCAAGACCTGAACCATCGCTAGCCATGATTTTAGTTCCCATTTTTTGGAAATTAGGACCAATAGCCATTGTCAATCCTGCTTGAAATGATTTGTCCGCAGCTTCTTGAGCCATCACGCCAGTCGAAAGACCGAGGATAGCAAATGCTAGTAAGGTTTTTTTCATATTTGTCATTTTAATTTAGGTCGTTCGTTTGCCTGATACATGTACTATTTTAAGTACTTTTGACTACGAAATTAAGGATTAATAATGACTCTGAAAAGCATTTTTTTTACATCACTTCTTTTGTTGATTTTGTCAGCTTGCGGTAATGATCCACTTGACATCGACACTTCGAATGTTAAAATGGACATTTCTTACATCGATATGGACGAGGCATTTAGAAGTTCCGATTCATCAACACTTGTAAAGCTCGTTAATGAATACAAAATAGAAATTAAGGACGTATACGAGTACGAATTTGGTCATTGCTTAAATATCGGTGATGTCTCAGATTCAGCTGTTTTCGGTGCTGTGTCCGATTTTTTTGCGGATAAATACATCCATCGTTTGGAGCAAAAAATGGGGAGCCAGTTCAAGGATAAATCAAAGATTAAAGCAAAAATAACGGATGGTTTCACTCACCTAAAAGCTCATTTTTCAAACGAGAAATACCCGAAACATGTAGTCTTTTTGAATTCCCTTTTTCGATCGAGCGCAGCGTCATTTGACAATGATATTGCAGTAGGACTGGAGCAATACCTAGGGCCAAAAACAGATGTGATTAAAGAATTACCGACAAACGAATACTATCAATGGTACAAGGACGGAATGGAAGCTAAGTTCCTTGAAAGAGACGTATTGGCGTCTTGGATCTTAGCGAATCACATGCCCGTACCAAAGTCTGGGTCTTTGGCTGAATTTATGATCCATTGGGGGAAAATCCTCTATTTCGTAGAAGGTTCATTCCCCGATGTTGATAAGGAATTGATTATTCGATATTCTAAAAAAGATTATGATTGGGCACTTGAGAATGAAGCGTCTTTCTGGCAATATTTAGTAGACCAAAAATTGTTATTTGTTCTTGATGAAAAGACAAAAGCAAATATGTTCCAAGAAGGTCCATTTACACCAGGACTGCCAGAAAAGGGACCAGACCGATTAGGGCAATTCCTTGGATGGAGAATGGTTCAGCAATACATGGAAAACAATTCTGATTTAACATTAGAAGAATTGAAAGAAGTTGGATACAACACAATATTACAAGCATACGAAACAACAGAGTAATGGAAGATAAAGTAGTGAAGACATCGGAGATTCATTTGAAAGTTGGAATGAATGAAAATAACCTTCCGATTCGAATGAAGTGGAGTGCGGAAGATGGGAATGTGAAAGATCAGGAAGCCCGTGCATTCATATTATCACTTTGGGACCCGAAAGCAAAAAACACAATGAAAGTTGATTTGTGGACGAAGGACATGTCAATTGAAGAAATGAAACAATTCTTCCACCAAACCTTACTCACAATGTCAGATACATTTGAGAAAGCAACGGGAGAACACAAGATTTGCGAAGATCTTCGTGACTACTGCTATCACTTTGCGGATAAAATGAAAATCATGCCCGAGTCCAAGTAGTATGGTAGAAGGGAACTTGCACAAAATGAAAACGATATTGGATGATACCATTCAATATCATTTGTCACTTTCTGAAAAGATTTGTCTCAACGACTTTGTTGGGAAAGAAATCACCTTGAAATGGGAAGGTCGAATCAATTGTATAAAGTGTAACAAGATCACAAAGAAATCTTTCGGACAAGGCTTTTGCTACAATTGCTTCATCAGTGCACCAGAGGCGGCAGAATGTATTCTTCGCCCTGAATTGTGTAAAGCACATCTTGGAGAAGGACGCGACCCTGAATGGGAGGAGAAGCACCACAATCAACCTCATGTAGTTTATTTGGCTGCGTCCAGTGCGGTAAAAGTTGGGGTGACACGAGCAGAGCAGGTTCCAACCCGTTGGATTGATCAAGGAGCATCATCTGCGATTCGCTTAGCGGAAGTTCCAAA
>CAJQOB010000173.1 GCA_905479845.1 uncultured Flavobacteriales bacterium | reverse complement strand
TGCTTTTTGAAATGTGCGGGCGAACCAGCCATTAGCGACAACCAAGCCTCCAACGGTTCCAATGATCAAACCAATATACCCTGAACCGAGCCAACCCAGTAAGAGTTTCAATCCGCCTCCTACTCCAACATTTGCCACTTTCGAAAAGCTAATACTGCGAAATGCTCTAGTCCGAATTGCCCAGTTGGTTCCGATGTTGTAATAAGCCGTTAGGAACATTCCGAAAGGAATCATTCCGTAGAAAAGTGCATCGCTCACGTTACCGGCAAGGAACAAAGGAATTAACACGACGATTGAAGTGATTCCTGAAGCGATTAGAGCAATCCTAAGCGCCAATCGGTATAAACGGAAGGAGTGGACATCGGCTTTTGCAATGGGCATTGCCAATTCGTATCGAGCGGTTGCTATTGCCGCCCCAACACCAATAATTCGGGCAAAAAGTCCCAGTTCGGCAGCTTCCTCTGGATTGTAAAAGTTTTGATATAGAATTACGGAAAGACCAAGATTGATCAATTGGGCAATCATCGTTCCTGACATAAGAACAATGATGTACTTTAAGAATTGAGATTTTAAGTTGATTCCTTTAAGCATCCGTACAAAGCATCTTCAAATATACATCAATCCCTTCTTCAAATAAATCGAGATCTTCGTAGCCTAGTTGCTTCGTAGTTAGTGAGATATCGGCAAGTGAGTCTCGAATATCACCTGGTCTATCAGGGCCATGAATAATTTCACAGTCCTCATTGTATTTACCATGGGCTATTAACGATTCTTTTATTGCTCCTACCACCTGATTTAGTGAGAAGTATTGTCCGCAAGCGACATTAAATACGCTTCCGAAAGTATCTTTGTTCGATGTTGCAAGTGCTAAAACATTTGCTTTAACAGCATTTTTGACGAAGGTAAAATCACGCGTTTGTTCGCCATCTCCGTTGATTGTCAACTGCTCTCCATTCATCATTTTATCAATGAATTTTGGAATAGCTGCCGCGTACACTCCGTTCGGGTCTTGTTTTGGTCCGAACACGTTGAAGTAGCGCAAACCAATCGTTTGCATCTCGTGTAATTTATGATAAACCTTACCGTACTCTTCGTTCAAGCGCTTTGTAACTGCGTAAGGAGAGAGTAACTCCCCTTCCATTACAATTCCTTTCGGAGAAACAATGTTGTCTCCATATACCGAAGATGAACTGGCGTATACAAAACGCTTCACTCCAGACTCCTTAGCTGCGTGAAGCATATTTAGGAATCCTGTTGCGTTTACGTTATGTGTATTGTGCGGAAATTCAATTGATCGTGGAACAGATCCCATTGCGGCCTGGTGGCTGATGAAATCAACACCTTGAATGGCATTAAGGCACGTATTGTAATCGGTAATATCTCCTTCAATAAATCTGAAATTTGGATTACCTGAAAACTCCTCTAAATTCGCCCTCTTCCCTGTAGAAAGATTATCGAGTACAGTAACTCGAAGTCCATTTCCGAGCAAGAAAGCCACAAGGTTAGAACCAATAAATCCAGCACCTCCTGTTACGAGAGCATGCTGGCTTTTGATCGATTCTATAGCTTTACTTAAGCTCATTTATTTAGCGTAATTTACTGCACGCTTCTCACGAATCAAAGTCACTTTTACTTGACCAGGATACGTCATTTCCGTTTGAATCTTTTGAGAGATTGCGAATGAAAGTTCGTCTGCTTGAGCATCCGTTACTTTTTCACTTTCTACCAAAACGCGAAGTTCACGTCCTGCTTGGATTGCGTATGCCGTAGAAACTCCATCGTAAGCCATTGCAAGTGATTCCAATTCTTTAATACGTTTAATGTAAGATTCAACTACCTCACGACGTGCACCTGGGCGCGCTCCTGAAATAGCATCACATACTTGAACGATTGGTGAAATCAATGTTGTCATTTCAACCTCATCGTGGTGAGCTCCGATTGCGTTGCAGATATCTGCTTTCTCTCCGTATTTTTCAGCCATTTTCATTCCGAGTACGGCGTGTGGCAATTCTGGAGATTCATCTGGAACCTTACCAATATCGTGAAGAAGTCCTGCTCGCTTTGCTGCTTTCACATTCAAGCCTAAATCAGCTGCCATGATCGCACACAAGTTCGCTACTTCACGTGAGTGTTGCAATAAGTTTTGTCCGTAAGAAGAACGGTATTTCATTCTTCCGACCATTCGTGTCAATTCTGCGTGAAGTCCGTGAATTCCAAGGTCGATACATGTTCTACGACCTGTTTCAGCGATTTCTTCTTCAAGTTGTTTTCTTGTTTTCGCAACAACCTCCTCAATACGAGCTGGGTGAATACGACCATCTGACACCAATTGGTGTAAAGCCAAACGAGCAATCTCACGTCGAACTGGATCAAAACAAGAAAGGATAATAGCCTCTGGTGTGTCATCAACAATAATCTCAACTCCTGTTGCAGCTTCTAAAGCACGGATGTTTCGACCTTCACGTCCAATGATTCGACCCTTCACCTCATCTGATTCAATGTTAAATACAGAAACAGAGTTTTCAACCGCCTGCTCAGAAGCAACACGTTGGATCGTTTGAATTACAATTTTCTTCGCCTCGCGATTTGCATTCAGCTTAGCATCTTCAACAATCTCGTTGATGTGAGCCATCGCACCCGTTCGAGCTTCATCTTTCAAAGCATCCATCATGCTTGCTTTCGCATCATCAACAGATAAGCCACTAACACGTGAAAGTTCCTCCACGTTCTTTTGGTGCATCTTGTCCAATTCAGTTTGCTTCTTGTTGTTCGCTAAAATCTTATCGTCCAACGTTTTGCGTTGATTCTCTACTTGCTTATCCTTACGATTTGCCTCTTCGATTTTCTTAGAAAGTGTCTTTTCTTTTGCTTTCACTCTATCTTCAGAAGATTGCAATTTACGCTCACGCTCTTTGATTGTCTTCTCGTGATTTTCCTTCAATTTCAGGAACTTCTCTTTGGCTTGGAGGATTTTATTTGTCTTCAAGTTCTCACCTTCTTTTTCGGCGTCCTTGATGATTTGTTCCTTGCGTTTCTTCAACAGCACGGATTGGATAAGGAAGGCAACGATAGCGCCAACAACTGCTCCAATTATTCCATATATGATATTCACCATAACTTTTTAGTACTTCTAATAATTAATAATCAATTAGAACGTGACTAATAAACGGAAGAGAATGAAATTTATTTATGCTTCGTCAAGGTCTTGAATCAGGGATGACAGTCGATCTTCGATATCGCTGTAATCTGGTTCAATTGCTTCTGGTGCTTGTTTGCCTTCTTTCACTGCGAGTTGCAATGCTGTCATCGCCAACAAATCTTGCATATCTTTGACTGCGTAGTTGTCTTGCAGCATTTTCACCGCTTTATTGATGTCTTTTGCAGCTGCTTCAACTTTCTGAACCTCATCCCCCTCAACAGAGAGTGGATATGTTCTTCCAGCAACCACAACTTTTAATGACAACTTCGACATGTCTATTTCTTTAACTGCCCAATGCAGTATTCAATTTCTCTTACTAATTCATCAATCTGGTCATCAGAGATTTTTTCTTCTTCTGATGGATTAACGTTCTGTACTTTCGCCGAGTTTTGCACTTCCTTCAACGAATCAACCTTGGATTGTAAGCTTGAAATTTCACTTGACTTATCCGCCAAATTCGCTTTCAACTCTTCATTTTCCGCTGTCAATTCATCATTCTTCGATCGTTCTTGCGCACATTGATCTTTCAAGAGAATCATTTTCTCTTTTAGGGTATCAATTAGTTCATTAACGCGATCTGACATAGTTCGACTTTATACAAAGTTAGCATTGATATACAGACAACCAATATTTTTTGCCCGATTGTTGTTGTAAACTTATCAAACATCTATTTTTGAAAAATGTTTAGACCTCTTATTTTATTCTTTTTCCTTGTTATTACTCAGCTCACGAGCTTTGCTCAGACTATTCCTGAAGGCGGCTACCATGCTCCGCTTGGAATTCCACTGATTCTTTCTTCGAATTTTGGTGAGTTGCGTCCAAATCACTTCCATATGGGTGTCGATTTCAAGACAAACAATCGAATTGGGTATAATCTTTATTCCATTGACGAAGGATTCGTTTCAAGAATCAAAGTTTCGCCTTATGGCTATGGAAAAGTAGTTTACATTGATCATCCAAACGGTGTAACAAGTGTATATGCGCACTGTAGTGAATTCAAAGGCAAGGTTGATTCAATTGTGCGAGCAACACAAGAACAAGAGCAAGATTTCGCAGTGGAGATTTTCCCTCGCAAAGGAGAAATTACACTGGAAAAAGGAGAAATTTTCGCGCTATCAGGAAATACGGGAAGCTCTACGGCCCCTCACGTCCATTTTGAAATTAGAGATACAAAAACGGAAGCTGCACTGAACCCATTAGTTTTTGGATTTGATGTTGCCGATACGCGAGCACCAGAAATTCGAGGGGTGAAAGTTTACTCTTTGACGAAAGACGGATATCGTTATCCAAATAAATCAACTGTTCGAACAGCAGCGAAAGGAAAATCGGGATATTATGTTTCTGGAAACAAAATCACTATTCCTGCAAATTTCTGCACAGAATCAGGTGGAATTGGAATTGCTGTTGATGTAATTGACCGTTTGAGTGGAGCTCCGAATCAATGTGGATTGTACGGAAGCATTCTGATTGTTGATGGAGACACCATTTTTGGTCAGCGCACAAATCGTGTCCCATTTGAATCGACGCGTTACGTGAATTCACATAAGGATTTCGAGGAGTATTCGAAAAACAGAAAGAAGTACCACAAATGTTTCAAGACGACTCAAAATAGTTTACCTATTTATGAATACGGCGAAAACGGAGTCATCAAATGTAAACCTGGAGATATCCTGAAGATCAACTATGTTGGATATGATCCAAAAGGGAATCGTTCGACATTGAATTTTGACATTGTTGTTTCTGCTGGGGAAATGAATCCCGAAGATGGAATTGGATTGGATTTGACTTACCTTCAACCGGGACAATCCTTACAATTGGAAAATGACAACCGCGAGATCCAATTTGGAGTTGAAACTGTGTATGAACCAATAAAATTAAATGAATCAACGCTGAATACGACGATTGGAAAAGCGGCAGAGCCAGTTCACAAAGCGTATAAGATCAAAGTGAAATCAGATGAGGAACCAGACGGGAAACACTACATCCAAATAATAACCGCTAAAGGAAGAAAACGGACAATGGTTGCAGAACACGAGGACGGCTGGTACCATGTCGAATCAAAGTACTTCGGTCAATATTCATTGAAACGAGACATCACTGCGCCAACAATTGCCACTCGTAATTTCAAAAGTTCAACGACGTACACTTCTTCAAAAAAAATGACATGGAAAATTGGCGATGCCCATACTGGAATTGCCGATTACGATTTATTCATTGATGGAAAATGGTACTTGATAGAGTACGAATCGAAAGGAAGCTACGTGACATTTCATCGACCTGACGGAGTTATTGGTAAGAAAGAGGTTAAACTAGTCATTGTGGACGAAGTTGGGAATGTGAAGGAATGGATTAGGACGATTACTTTTAATTAGGCTTTTTAGGGAAAGACGTATTGTGTGTTCGATACTTTTTCTAGGGTCGAAAAAAGTACCCAAAAACGCCCTGCGCTGATTTTATCTCCATGCACTCCACTCTGATCAAGCGACCATTTCATGGATCGCTGCGCGCTAACTCACGGTGCCCGCTTGCTCCTTCGTTTCGTTTTGTCTTTAAAATAGGCGCGGCTATCCCTTCGAGAGTATGAATTTCAATTAAGACTTCGTTCGTGGACTAAAAAAATCGACAACTAAAGATCGCGGTGTCATCTACAAGGTCAAGAGGACCTTTCCACTCATCAAGCTTAGAAAAGATAAGGCTGTTCATATCCTCCATTTTGAGTGGATAATAACTATGAACGAGTTTCACAAGACGATCTGTCCCGAAGAATTCTTCTGATTCATTTTCTAATTCAACGACGCCATCTGTGTAGAGGACAATCGTAGTATTCGGCTTGAGAACTTTTTTTCCAACATTAATGAAAGGCAATTCGTCCATCATACCAAGTCCAATACAGCCTTGATCGAGATTTTCAATCGCTTTACCATCTGTAATAAACGGATGGTTATGTCCCGCGTTTACATATGAGAGCTTTCGACTGTTGGCCTCATAGTGCGCTATAAAAAAAGTGATGAACTTCTCCCCTTTTGCGGTACTCATGACTTTCTTATTCAACTCTTCCATCAGCGTTTGCATATCGAAGCGCTTGTATTGAAATAAGGTTCGAATCGTCGCCTGAAAGTTTGCCATTAGCATTGCTGCCGAAATTCCTTTTCCAGAGACATCTGCGATGCAAATAATGTATTCGTCATCTCCCAGAGGAATAAAATCGTAATAATCACCACCAACTTCGTGACGAGGAGTATATCGTGCAGAAATATCCATTCGCTGATTCGACGGCAACTCCTCAGGGAAGAGCAACTTTTGCATCGTACTGGCTATTTCCAATTCTCTCTTAAATCGTTCTTGCGATAATTCCTCTCGTGCCATTCGACGATTTTCAATCGCCACGACAATAATATTTACTAGAGTCTGAATGAAGCTCAGGTAACTGAAAGTGCGATCATATCGACCTTCATATTTCAAATCAACTTTATCCAGAAGAAGATAAGCCAATGCTCGACCGTCGTGAAAAACAGGAATTACTACATCAAAATCATTTAAAATCGCTGACTTCGATGATTCAATCACCGTAATTTCTTTAAAACGCCCTAAAACCTGTTCAACATTAAGATCCTTTACTTTTCCACGGTAACCAACTCTTGAAAGACAGTTCCAATCCTCCTGCTTATTATACAGCACGAACTTATCGAAACCGAGTTGCTCACGAATAATGAACTCAAACAGTCGGGTAATTTCTTCTACATTTCGTTGCAGATTGATTGCGTTGGTGATTTCCAACAGAGAGTTCAACTTAAAATCTTTAAGCTGAATTTGATTCTCCAGATTTTTCACCAATGTATCTCGCATTCTATTGATTTTCCAGCATTTCCGGTAACTTCTTCAATGCAGCTAATTCTCTAAATGTCACTCGCGCTTCATCACACGGACTACCCAAATATGATTTCCCTGGCTCAAGGCTTTTTCCAACTCCAGACTGACCGTAAACTGTCGTTCCTTCACCGATGACCACATCGCTCACAACACCAACCTGCCCCCAAAGTGTGACATGATCTTTAATTGTGACACAACCTGCAATCCCAACATTGGCAGCCATTAAGCACCCCTTTCCGACCACAGTATCGTGACCAATGTGCACTTGATTGTCGATTTTAGTTCCTTCACCAACTGTTGTCATACCCGAAACTCCAGCATCAATTGTTGACAAAGCACCAATTTCAACATTCTTATGTAAATGAACACCTCCACATGAGTGCATGCGATCGTATCCAGTATCTTTCTTTTTGTAATAGAATGCATAATGCCCAATTACCGCGTTCGCACCAACGACTACACCTTCGTCCAAGATGCTATTGTCACCAATCACCGCTCCAGGGTACAAAATCACATTTTTTCCGATTGAGCAATTGTGACCAATGAACACATTCGGATAAATAATCGCTGACGGATGAATCATTGTCCCTGCTCCAACATCATTTGCTTGAGGTTTGAAGGGCATAAAATGTCTCGTCAACTTGTTGTAATCATCGAAAGGTTTCTCTGAAATAATCAACCCTTTTCCGTCAGGACATTCAACTTCTTTGTCAATTAAAATAGTTGTTGCCGCGCTGTTCAATGACTTCGAATAGTACTTCGGATGATCCACAAACACCAAATCTCCCTCTTCCACTTGATGGATTTCATTTATCCCGGTCACCTCATGTCTTTCATTTCCAATAAAACGACATCCGATGATATCAGCTATTTCTTTTAAGGTGTATTTGCGATCCAACTTCATGTGTGCTCAATTTATCTCAACTAAGTTACGACTGTTTAGCGCACGGTATTCAAGCGTTTCAAAATGTTATCCGCCCTAAATTGTTGAAATAGCTCTGGGAAATTTTGAACCTTGGTAACGGAAGAATGTACTGAAACAAAAAACGCATGAAAACGCTTCTCATTTTAATTGTACTTAACTCTGGAATTGGCCTCGCCCAAACGAACATTATTGCAGCAAAAAGTCATGGTTCAGATCTTCCAATGAGCAGTTCTGAGACGGATAATTTTGGGCTTCCTTATAATTATAAACGGGTTATTAAGAGCGTAAAATACCTTAGGGAAGACTGTATTAT
>CAJQOB010000172.1 GCA_905479845.1 uncultured Flavobacteriales bacterium | reverse complement strand
TATCAAAAACATGTCCGTTTACCAAATAATCCGGTTTTTTGGTTGTTGTCTGAATCGTGGGATTCTGAACTACGTGATATCCGTTTTCAGCTAAAACTTCTGCTGACTCATTTTCTCGAAGCAGGGAACGCTTAGTTGATTCATCCATGCTATCAATGATTCGAGTTTTATTACCTGTCAAAGAACCTCTTTCACTTGTATTTATTAGAGCATCCATTCTTGCAAAATCGCCTTCTGCAATTGCCCTCTCTAAATCATCTGCTAATGCTGGATCGACTTCTCTGAAAGCTTTCCCCCTTCCAAAAGCGTCTTTTAAAATTAATCTTTCCTCAGCAGTCAGCGCGCCAATATCATCAATTATTCTCTCTGCTTTCAATTTTAGTAAGAAAGAATGGAAATCAATTGCACCTTTCTTCGCCATATAATACGCAGCTGCAACAAGTCGTGCAAATTCTTCGCCTCCTGGAAGAATGGTCATTTTAGCCATTCCCGCTTGAGGAGTAAGGACACTCTTGATCATTTTATTGGCTTGCACTTGAGCCTCAGCGGACTTCAAAATATTCGATCGCATTTTGGCACTAAGCTCACCTATTTGTCCAAGTTTCGTTTCCAAGGTAATTAGATCCTCGGCCGTTCGAACAGCTTTTGTCGCTTCTGCAATAGGTTTAGCGGCTTTGAAAACAGCAGCCAAAGCTCCAATATCGAATGCGGCGCCTGCAATGGCAATGACTACCCAAACTAAGGATGGATCATCTGTGAGTAAACCGACATCGTTGGCAGCATTGTTCTTTTGATAAGTATCAGCTGCCTCGTATACCGAGTACAAACTCAATCCCACCGATGCCACACCAGCAGCAATAGCAAGTGGTGTCGCCGCACCCAAAGTGACAATTGTTAAAGCTATGGCAAGAACAATAATGGTGATCGTTTTGAACCATTCGGCATCAGCAATACGCTCGGCTTTATCGTTGATGATGGATTCGAAAATACTGCCTTCTTCAAATCCTTGAGCCTGAACATTTGCGGCAAAGAGCTTATCCAGTTTATAGATGTACTCAGAATTCTCATGCAAATCTGCCCATGTCTCATTAATGCTTTCGTACTTTTCTTCGATGTACTCTTGCATTTGTTCTTTCAACTGAGCTTTTGACTCAGCATAAGCCAAATCTTCACGGTCAAATTGATCTTCTTGCACTAAAAATGATGATACACTGCCCTCAATAGCGGATTCTCCCGCACGCCGTTCCGTGGATGCCTTACTTCTTTCATCTGCTTTCATTGAGGCGTAAGGGTCAGAAATGTGATCGTCAGGTGACGAAAGATTCCTTGCATTCTGAGAATGTTGATCGGCAGCTTCATAGTGCCCCTTTGCTCCAGAACTCTGTACTTCTTGCAGCAATTGATCCAGATATGCATCATCATTCAATTTCTTTTCTTCCTCATAAAGAAGGTGCCTGTAGCGTAGTAAATGATCTTCTGCCAGACGCACAGCTGACTGTTCAAACGCTTTTTCGTAATCGCTTATATACTGTTCAAATTCCTGAATGGATTCGAAACCATTGGCTTTCATTTGAGTTGTAAGATGAGCTCTTTCCGCCTCAATTCCGGAATTGTCTAAACCAGATCTTTCAAGATCATTGCGCATTATTTGCTTCTCAAACTTATCTCCAGGCAGGGTTTTCATTGCACGATTTATCCCCACCTTAACCACATAAGCCTTGTAAGCTGCGTATAACTCCTCCAGACCGAATAGTTTGGTTTTAACGCTTTCCAAGTTTTCGACTTCCTCTTGTTTCTCATTTTTTCGCTCGATGAAGCGCTCAACGGACTCTCTGAATTCTCTTAGATCGGATGTTTGGCTGCTCACTTGATTCATGTATTCCATGAAGTCGCCGGGTGTGAAGTCGTGCATTAACTTTGCTAGTTCAATCAGCTCGGGTACGTTTAGTTCTGCTGCCGGATCTTGCAACGCAGGATCTCCTGAGCTCATAAGACGATCCAAGGTTTCCAGTTGGGTATCATCCAATTGAACTAGTTGTTGGAGTAAGGATTTCACTTCAGGATACTGATCAGGTGAAATTTTTCTTCCGTTCGGAGATATGATGTTTTTAACTCTTTCAGGAAGTTGCTCCATCCTAAGTTTGTCGATAAGAAGATTGTCCCGTATTTCCTTCCAAAATTCTTTGTATTGATCGGGATCATCAGATCGAATCAATCTATCCTCCTCCCAGTCATTTGTTTCACGAAAAATTCTATCCGTTTGGTCGGTAATTTGTTGTTGCTCTTCAGGAGATAATGTTTTAAAATAATCATCCCGATCACTTGCTCCAAGGCGCCGCTCATCGTCACCGCGTTCTTCAAATCGCGAAGCGCCCGCTCCATTCCCTTCCCCTTGACCTTGACCAGTCCCACTTCCTTCACCCTCTTCTGCTTCAGTACTTCCAGTATTAAAGAGTGGTACGTCGGATAGTTCTGCTCTATCCTCTTCGCTGGCGGATTCATCTCCCCCACTTCGAACATAACCTGTTAGTGTTGTGTAGAGCGATTTTGAAATACTAAAGTGAAAATACCCGTCTACTGAATTGTCTTTTGCGGACCAAGATCCAGATAGGACTATCTTACCACTATTAATACGCTCCAAAATGCTAGCTTCAGATAAACCTGTAATCTTTGCATAACAATATGCAGCGGTTTCTTCTTTCGACATATCATCCATTTCAGGAGTGTGTCGTGTACTAAACCCCCAACTTCCTCCTCCTTCATTATCATCTGGGCTTCTCTGAACTAAGGATTTATTGGACGCTCCTTGTTGAATGGTATGCGTCAATTCGTGCGCTAAAAGATGTTGTCCATCTTTGGATGAAGGGTTATATTTTCCCTCATTAAAATAAATATCGTTTCCATTTGCGAAAGCCTGCGATCCCAATTCTTGATTCATTTGAATGGCGTTGGCATCGTTGTGAATTTTGACGCCACCAAAATCTGCTCCGAATCCAGATTCCATTTGGTCTTTTGTAGAGGCATCCATAGTGCTTCCATCGCCCTTCGATCTACTTAAATTGGATTCAAGATTTGAAGTGTCACCAAAAGATCCACCACTACTTTGTAGAATCGAATCACCTCTATCACTTCCCGTTCCTATATCTTGACGCTGCACGTCGGCTTCTTTCTCTTGAATTTCCTCGTCCGTTAATTGAAGGTCTGATATTTCTTCCTTTTGAACGAACGGTGTAAACGATTCACTGATTGGTTTTCGCTGAGTTTGTTCAAATTCTTCCGCTTTTCGAATCTCACTTTCCCCTTCATCCATTTTCTGGATATTTGGAGATGGAGCTATAAATGGCTGGTTCCCGAATAAGCCTTCTCTATTCACTACTTTGTCCGCAACGGCATCGGCTTCTTTTTCGTACTTATCGTTTGATCTTCCAATGCTGAGTTTCGCCTGAACATCTATAAATGATGAATTTGCCGAAGTCAAGGAGTTAGCTGCCGAAATATTAGTATTTCGTGGTTTAAAGAAACTCATGAATAGTGGAAGGTTATTAATATTACTCTGCTAAGATGATTTATCAATTTTTAATTAGTTGGTACTCGTCTCCTGTCCATTTAATCTGATATCCGCCCTCATTTAATCTCTTTTTGAACTCAGCGAACATAGCAGTAGCTTCACCTTTTGATATAAGCCCTTCAACTGGATGATCTGGGTCTCCTCCTGCTTTTACGGCTTCATTCAAGCCATCAATTAAGTTTTTCGTTTCTTCGTCTACTTTTAATTCCTTCATTTCATTGGTCTTAATTTCTTCTATTTTCGATTTATCGTTTCCCTCTTCTGAATTTGCACCGATTTCACAACCACTGCTCAGTGACAATGCAGCAGAGAAAAGGATGATAGAAATACTTATTTTTTTCATAATCTTTTTTTAATGTGAGAACGTTCCTGCTGCCGATACCTTCACATGATACTTCCAGAACACGGTGGCAATCGCTTTTGATTCTGCCCCTCCAAGTGTACCTGTCGTTGTTTTTGGAATATCTGACAAGCGATATACTTGTAATTTAAAATCCAGTTTGAAGTGAGATCCCGTCTGCGTAGCTTTCGCCTGTCCTGGATCATCTGTTGCAGTGAACGACCTTTTACCAGATTTCGTGTAATTCCATCTACTTCCAGCGGTACTCCAATAAACGGGATCTTTATCCAGAGAATCTACTTGCCATGTTGAAAAATTGACATCTCGTATGGTACCATAATCCTGAGCCTTATAGTAGGTACCGTCCCCTTTCTTGTAAAAACCTTTATTCCAATTGACTAATGCGTAGTCCTCACGTTTGAGCCCTTTCGGCACAGTTAGTTTAAAGGTAATTTTTTTTCGCGATTGTGTTGCTGAATCATTGTAAGTGTCATTGGACAGTGACAAAATGATTCCTCGCTCGAGCATTTTTATTGCCTTTGGTTTCAATGAAGCATCCAATTTCGATTCTTGGAGCATCTCATAACCAATTACAGCTGCCGTTCTTGGGCCAATTTTCCCATCCACCTTCAAATTATTCTCTGCTTGCCATTGTGCAACGGTTTGAACGAACTCTTTGTCAATTGTCGCAACATCATAGGAAAGGCCTAATACGTCTCTCAATGTTTTCAACTCACTCTCTCCTTTGAATCGTTTTTGGTTGTACTTAATCGCACTTTCCACCTCACTGTCGGTTAGCACTTTTGCAACGGCTTCAGGATTTTGAGGTTCAACGGCAAGATCTCTCTGAACGCTTTTTTCCTTCGTCCCCTTCTGCTGAATCGTATGTGTTAACTCATGGGCAAGAAGGTGTTTCCCTTCTGAACTCTCGGGATTGTACTGCCCTTTATTGAAATAAACATCATTTCCATGGGCGAACGCTCGTGCTCCCATTTCCTGACTCATTTCCTGTGCATTTCGGTCTGTATGAATATTTACATTACCGAAATCATTTCCGAATCCAGCTTCCATTTCATTCTTTGT
>CAJQOB010000171.1 GCA_905479845.1 uncultured Flavobacteriales bacterium | reverse complement strand
GAAAAATTTTAAACACGTGAAATCAGAGAGAATAAGCATATTTAATTACGAGGCATTTTACCTTGATCACCTAGAAGGAAATCTGGGCGAGGAGGATACTGCGTTGTTGTTGGCTTTTCTTGAAGAGCACCCTGACCTCGTTGAGGAAGAGGAAAGTTTCGTGATGCTGGATCCAATGACCGATGCGGCAGTCTTCGATGATAAAGATTCTTTGAAAATGGTAAGCGATGATGCCGCAATTGTAATGTTAAATGTTGAACATTTCTTGATTGCTGAATCGGAAGGGCAATTGCCTGTTGCGAAACAAGAAGAATTGAATGCTTTTGTTGTTCAGAACCCACATTTGGAAAAAGAACGCACGTATTTGGCAGCGATGTTTTTGAAAGCTGACGAATCAATTGTTTACGCTGAAAAATCGGGGCTGAAGTGAAAAGGAGCAATTATTTTCTGGCCATACATCGCACTGGCAGCAGCAAGTATTTTAATTGCATTCTTCTTTGTAATGAACAATGGTTCTGAAGAAGCGTCACAGTTTGCAAACAATCCAGAAACGATCGAGAACAACGAAAAACGGAAACAAGAAAGCCCAGTTATTGAAAATGAAGATCTTCAATATGCAGAAGAGGTAGTTCCGAGTAATTCAATTCCAGAGCAAGACAATGAAGGTGTATCACCTAGACCCCATATGAATGTTCGTCCATCCAATGTGCCGGATCGTTCAACAATTGCTTCGGTGAATTCAATAAAGCATCGCTCAGCACGTCGTGTGATTAACTCAATTGGTAATCAAGATTTGCAGCCAGTGTCTGCTCAAATTGATCCTCCAGCCATTTCGCTTACACGTGAAAATGACTATGCTCAGGCATCTCCTGAAATGAAGAATCCAATCAAACCAATCACATCTCGATTGGGAAAAACACTCAAAACGGATGTTGATTTCAAAACAGGAAAGGCCGCGAACAATACTGGAGCAGGTTTCTTCTTGAAGATTGGAAAATTCGAAATCTCCCGTAAAAAAGGAAAGAAGAAAAAGAGATAGGGCAGGGCAATATCTGCTACTTGAAAGAGTTGTTTGATGGATTCATTTATCTTTGACCATCAAATAAAGAACTCTAACGTTTTTCTATGTTCAGAAAATCTCCTTTAACGTCGTTGGCCATCATTGTCACGATTGCTGTGGCATTCTTCACGGTGTTTAAAAATGAGAATTGGAATAGGCAAGGAGCGGTTATTGCCGGGGACGCGAAAGGGTACTATACCTTCCTCCCAGCTATTTTTATCAATGGAGATCTCAGTTTTACGGATCTTGACCCATACGTCCACGAAAACAATCAATTCATTTGGTACAATGAAACCGAAGACGGAACCCGCTATATAAAAGGTACTTACGGAACGGCCCTTGTGTATACTCCATTCTTTTTTGTTGGACACGGTCTTGCAGGAATACTTGGGGAAAAAATGGATGGCTACAGCTATCCCTATCGTCTTGTCTTGAACTTTTCAGGTCTCTTTTACTTATTTTTCGGACTGATTTTCTTGGGTAAACTACTGCGTAAATTTTTTGAAGATCATGTTGTGTCAATCACCATATTCACGATTGCGCTTGGATCAAACTTGTTCTTTTATTCTACGGACCATTCGATGTACACACATGCGCCGAATTTCATGTTACTCTCGCTGATGCTGTACGCTTCCATGATGTGGTTTGAAAGCTATCGCTGGAAATGGACGATAACCATTGGTGTTTGTGGGGCCTTGTTGGCGTTAATCAGACCGATTGATATTGTCTTCATTTTATTTCTTCCGCTCATTGGAATTACCACGGTGAATGACCTTAAGCGAAGGATCAAAGAAATATGGCAAAAACGACTTCACTTTTTGGTCATCGGGGTCATTTTTGTTCTTGTTTTCACGCCACAGTTTATCTACAATTACACTATTTCAGGAAGTATTTTCTTCTATTCGTACAACAACGAAAGGTTCTTCTTTGGAAACCCTCACATTTTGGATGCGATGTTCAGCTACAGAAATGGCTGGCTTCTGTATAGCCCACTCATGATTTTTTCTCTTTTGGGGATGTTAGCATTGTTTAAACAAAGAAAGGAACTGACCATTTTTGTAGTGTTCACTTTTGCCATCTACTTGTATATTTTAGCATCTTGGTGGTGCTGGTGGTACGTGGGCTTTGGGAATAGGGCGTTTATAAATGTTTATCCAATTTTGGCGATACCTTTAGCGGCTTTCGTGCATTTTATCCTCAGAAGAGGAATAATCGTGCGTTTTTTGTTTAAAGCAGTGATCCTCACTGGCATGATAATATCAGGATATCAAACGGATCAATTTCATCAAGGATATCTTCACTGGAGCGACATGACCGAAAGAGCATACTGGGATTCCTTCCTCAATTTGACCCCTTCTCAACTTTACTATACTTACCTTGAACCTGTAGTTATTGATCGTCAGCAAAATGGTGAAAACTGTGTGTATAAACCCAAAGTTGAAACCCTAAGTCGGACGGTTTTTGATTTCCAAGATTCCAACAGCATTGATTCAACATTGACGCGTTTTTGGGAGAAACCCAAAGGAGAGCTTCGTATCCCAGAAGGAGAAGAATTTGTAGGAAATGTAAAAGTTTCTACTCCTGCTGATGCGAATGAAATTTACCTTACTGCTTGGGTAAGCCAGAAATACTGGGGCGCAAAACATCTTGTTGTTACCTACCCAGAAGAAGGGTACTATCGAGATTCGTATGAGGCGGTGAAGTACGAAGATGGCAAAGTGAAGGTGCATTGCTACATGACAATTCCTGAAGATGCTCGCGGGAAAGACGTGAGCGTTTATTTTTGGAATAAAAATAAGAGTCCATTTACCTGGTACGAACTGTCAATAGCCTTCAGGAAAAGAACCCAGCTCGTAGAATGCTATGATTAAGTTTTGACAAGAACCTCATTACGCATTTATTTACTCTAAGTCTGTTGCAAGTAAACGTGTAACAACTTTAGTGTTTCCAGAAGCAAAAGGTCAATCCAAAAGGATTCATAAAAAACAACTGGGAACGTCAATCGAGGGCTTTATTCTGCTATATTTAACTCTTCCTAACTGGAACGATCAGAATCATTTGAAAGAAACCTCCTTCATAGAACAAAATAAGCAGAAGTGGAATCGCTTTGAGCAATTGTATGAATCTAAATCTCACGACCCTGAGGAGTTGAGTGATTTGTACATGGATATCACCGACGATTTGAGTTATGCTCAGACATTCTATAAGCGAAGAACAGTGCGTGTGTACCTGAATCAGCTTGCACAAAAAGTATATACGGGAGTTCACAAACAAAAAGGTGAATCGTTTCGGAAATTCTTAACGGTTTGGAAAACATCCTTACCGCTTGAGATATATCGTGCTCGAAAAAGTTTGCTCGTTGCATTGGTTTCATTCCTTGTGTACACACTCATTGGAGTTTTGAGTACGCACATCGATCCTGATTTTACACGATTGGTTTTAGGTGATTCGTATGTTGACCTTACGAACGAAAACATTGCGAACGGAAATCCACTCGCCATTTACGGAATGAGGGAAAGTCAATTGCAGATGTTCATGGACATCACCACCAACAACATGAAGGTGGCATTCTTGACATTCTTCCTTGGGTTTTTCTTTACACTAGGAACGCACCTGGTCATTTTCTACAATGGTGTCATGCTTGGAACTTTCCAGTATTTCTTCCACACAAAAGGCTTACTCATTACGAGTTTCCTTGGAATTTGGATTCACGGAGCATTCGAGATTTCTGCAATTGTACTTGCCGCAGGAGCGGGGATTACAGCGGGGAATGGCTGGTTGTTTCCTAAGAGTTACACACGCCTTCAATCGCTTCAACTTTCAACCAAACGCGGTTTGAAGATTATGATGAGCCTTGTGCCT
>CAJQOB010000170.1 GCA_905479845.1 uncultured Flavobacteriales bacterium | reverse complement strand
GTTATGCATTGCGAAATGGGGTTGGAGCAAAAACGAGTGTACGAAGCCTACAAGAAAGAATTCCAGTTGTACCTTAATAAGCAGGCAGCCGATTCGCTCAATAGAAACAGTTTGCATGTTTTACAAGGCTTGATGAAGTTGCGACAGATTTGCAATTCTCCAGCATTGCTCTCGGATGATGAATATTATGGAGATGAATCTGCAAAATTGACTGTTCTGATGGAGCAAATCAATTCCTTGAAAGACAATCACAAGATTCTGGTCTTTTCGCAATTTGTGGGGATGTTGGACTTGGTCAAATCGGCCTTGGAAAAAGAGGAGATTGAATACGCCTATCTTACAGGGAAAACGAAGAAGAGGGAAGAGCAAGTTGAAGATTTCCAAAACGATGATAAGGTTCGCGTGTTTTTAATCAGTTTGAAAGCTGGAGGAACTGGGCTCAATCTAACAAAAGCGGAATACGTATTCTTGATTGATCCATGGTGGAATCCGGCGGTTGAAAATCAGGCGATCGATCGAGCACATCGAATTGGACAAGAAAATAAGGTTGTAGCCGTTCGATTGATCACCCCAAATACCATTGAAGAGAAAATCATGGAGTTGCAATCTAGAAAGAATGAGCTAGTTCAAGATTTGGTGCACACTGACACAACCATTCTTAAGCAGTTGAATAAGAAAGATTTGATGGGAATGCTTTAGCGGAGAGCTTAATTTGAATCAGTTCAAGACAGAAATGGTTCGTTATTTGCAGGTAGAGTATTACATTTATGGCGCACTATGCGCGAATATTCAGACGATGAATTACACAGTAAAGAACGTATTCAAAATTTTTAGTATTCTTCTTTTTTTGGGAGTTGCTTCGTTTTTTGTGTTTCGCTTCTTTCCAGCAACGGCTGAACAAACGATCGCGGTTCCTTTAAGTGTAGAACCTCAAGAAACGATCGTTGTACCAGTAGAACCGATCGTCAACTATCATGCAGTGGCATCGAAAGATACTACTGCATGGCTTGAGTCATTGGAGTCTGGCGATACGCTAATGGCATTAATGGTACTTAATCGAACTGATGGCTGGAGATTAAAGCACCTTGATACACTTGTTTTCCCTGATACCATCGGAGTAGGGATCGACATGTACGCTCCTTTCCCAGAAAAAGTTGAAGCGCTGGAAAATGTAAAGAAGATTCTTTTCGTTTCACATTACATGCAGGCTTTCGCAGTGTATGAAAATGGTGAGCGGATTAAATGGGGTCCAGTGAGTTTGGGAAGAAAACTTAAGCCAACGCCAGTTGGTCTTTTCGCTACCAACTGGAAATCGAAAAGAACGACCTCTACTATCAACTCGTCGTGGATTTTAGATTGGTATTTTAACTTAGACAACTTTGAAGGTATAGGAATGCATCAATACGCATTACCTGGTTTTCCCGCATCGCATGGATGTGTTCGTCTTTACAGAGATGATTCAAACTGGTTGTATCATTGGGCAGATCAATGGGTCATCGAAGAAGGGAAAATTTCGATTCACGGAACGCCTGTAGTAATTTTTGGTGAGTATCCGTATGGTGAAGGAAGACCTTGGGTAACGCAGGCGAAGGACAGCTTGAGTCTAGAAATTACGCCAAATGAATTAATGTCAATCACACAAGAGTATCTTCCAATTATTATGGAACGTCAAGCAAAACGTGATTCTCTTGAATCGACGAAACTATTAGCAGAAGAAGTCTAGTTCCAGTGCCTCTCCCTCAGATCCAATAATCTAAAAGCGAAGTGATCGAACAGTGAGCGAGTCCAATCAACCTATTCACAATCCCACATTCATAACTCACGCTCTCCTTCAACTTCCTCAAACTAAACTTTCCCTACCTTTACCTTATGGGCGAAGGCGTCGAAAAATATAACCGAAAAGGAGTCAAAACAAGCTACATCTCAACGATCATTGGGATTTCCTTGGTGCTCTTTGTTATCGGTTTGGTAATTGCCTCAGTTTTCGGACTTGACCGTGTGCAAACACAATCGAAAGAAAGTCTCGTTTGTGACTTGTTTTTTGAAGCTGATTTAAACGAAGCGGATATCAAACAAGTTGAGCAAGAATTGAAAACTTGGGACGAATTTCGAGAAGTATACTTCGTATCTCCAGATCGAGCTTTGGAAACATTCCAAGAACCAGGTCAAGATGCTGATGCCATTTTAGCCGTGTTCGGAGATGAAAACCCAATGCCTCCAACAATTAGTTTCAAACCAAAAGAGCAACATGCAAATTCGGAAGGTTTGGAAGCTATTCGAGCAAAACTCATGGCAGGTTATGGAGATCGAATTGAAGAGATGAACTATGACGAATCCATGGTGAAAAATGTCAATTTGGGCTTCAAACAGTTCGTTTGGCTAATTGGAGCGGTGGCATTACTGTTAATTATTGTTGCATTTGCGATGATCAATAACACCATTCGTTTGGCGCTTTATTCAAAACGTTTTTCAATCAAGACAATGCAACTCGTTGGTGCAACATCTAGATATATTCGTCGACCATTTTTGTGGCAATCTGTCGGGATGGGTGTTATTAGCGGTGTTTTTGGGATGTCACTAGTTCTCGTTTTGTTCTATGCCATCAATAATTTGGTGGATTCTGTAGACATCAACATGGATATTTTCTACTTCGGAGTCCTCCTTGGATCACTTCTGATTATTGGAATTGTGATCTCATTTATCTCAACTTGGTTAGCACTTAACAAATATTTGAGAATGAAATTGGACGATTTGTATTAAATTTGGTGCATGAGTAAGAAAAAATCAAGTCCAAAAGGAAAGAAAGCAGAAATGCTTGACAACGAAATGATCGAAAAACCGGTAAATAAAGTTGTCACTCCAGCTCAACAAGAAACTGTCGATTTAAACGAATTCAGAAAAACGGCTCCTTTGTCGTTTAGCAAAATGAATTACAAATTGTTGTTCATTGGACTTGGGATCAATATCCTTGGTTATATTTTAATGATTGGTGGTGCGGCTGAAGAATTGGATCAATTTGACGCTAGCGCATTGTTTAGTCATACTAGAATTACACTTGCTCCTCTCTTGATCGTAGTTGGTTTTGCCATTGTTGCTTATGCAATTATGAAAAAGCCAAAAGCTGAACCAGAAGCGGAAACAGAAGTTTAAATAACCCTACATGAGTTTTTTAGATGCGATTTTACTCGGAATCATTCAAGGATTAACCGAGTTTCTGCCTGTTAGTAGTAGCGGACACCTAGAAATTATGAAAGCGATTCAAGGACAGGAACTGTCTGGTGAATCAAGTATGATGATGACGGTTGTATTGCACTTCGCAACAGCGTTGAGCACCATTGCCGTTTTCTGGAAAGAGGTTGTTCGAATCATTAAAGGATTATTTCAATTCAAAATCAATGATGAGTTTTTGTTTGCAGCAAAGATTATCGTCTCCATGATCCCAGCCGCAATTGTTGGAGTCTTCTTCGATGATTTCATTGAAACGTTTTTTAGCGGTAAGATCTTACTGGTTGGAATGATGCTAATTGTCACAGGAGTAATTTTGTTCGTTGCAGAAAAAGCAAAACGAACAGAGAAATCAGTCGGATTTAAAGATGCAATCTTAATCGGAATGGCCCAAATGGTTGCTATTCTTCCAGGAATTTCACGTTCAGGCTCAACAATTGGGACATCGGTGATTTTAGGAATTGATAGAGAGGAAGCAGCACGTTTTTCTTTCTTAATGGTCGTTCCGTTGATTCTTGGAAAAGTAGCGAAAGACGTAATGAGCTCAGATTTCTCCAAAGAACTTGCATCGTCTGAAATTTCAAGCAGCGTTTACGCGGCAGGGTTTGCTACAGCGTTCATCGTTGGAATCATCGCTTGTACTTGGATGATCAAACTCGTAAAAAAAAGTAAGTTGAGTTACTTTGCCTATTACTGCTTCATTGCGGGAATCGCCACAATTTGTTGGTCAATATTTGCCTAAGATATGAGTTCACCAACAAAACCGGTATCGGAGAAAATCCAAGATTTCGCAGCAGGAAGTACCATCTTGGTAGACAAACCATTGAATTGGACATCATTTGATGTGGTCAACAAGATCCGTTGGAACCTCAAACAGGTATTGGGAGTTAAGAAGATCAAAGTTGGACATGCTGGAACGTTGGACCCTTTGGCAACGGGATTGTTGGTTTTGTGCATTGGAAAACATACCAAGCAGATCAACGATATCATGGTAGGGACAAAAACCTATTCAGGAACAATCTTACTTGGAAAAACAACTCCATCCTTCGATTTAGAGACTGAATTCAACCAAGAATTTCCAATTGATCATATCACTGAAGAGGATTTAGAGAAGGCGCGACAGTCGTTTCTTGGTGAACAACAACAGGTCCCACCAATATTTTCAGCCAAACAAATTGATGGTAAACGAGCCTACGATCTCGCTAGAGCAGGAAAAGAGGTGAAGTTGAAGTCGAATACCGTAACAATCGAAGATTTCAAAATCGATACTTCAGACCTACCCAACATTAAATTTGAGGTTACTTGCAGTAAAGGGACTTACATCCGCTCTATTGCAAATGACTTTGGTGAGCGACTCAAATCTGGCGGAACGTTAATCGAGCTTCGTAGGACACGCTCAGGTGACCTACACATCGATGAGGCGAAAACTGTTGATCAGTGGATTGATTTCATCCGCGAGGAGTAATTTGGACAATCAGACAGTCGAAAAGCGCAGCGATCCAAGAATCTAGAGCGCAGCGATCCATAAAAACAGAAACTTTTTTATCTTTGCCACCCTTGATTTGAAACGTAAGACTTTCAAGGAATAAAAACCAAAGCAATCGGCGTATGAACAAAATGAAATTATCTCAATTTAACTTCGAATTACCTGAGGAGTTAGTTGCAGAATATCCGAGCGATAACCGTGATGAAGCCCGTCTAATGGTAGTTCATCGTGACACTGGGAAAATTGAACACAAACTTTTCAAAGATCTCATCGATTACGTTGAAGAAGAGGATGTGATGATCATGAACAATACGAAAGTGTTCCCAGCTCGAATGTTTGGTAATAAAGAAAAAACTGGAGCGAAAATCGAGGTGTTTCTTTTGAGAGAATTGAACCGCGATAGCTTACTATGGGATGTGTTGGTTGATCCAGCGCGAAAAATCAGAATTGGAAATAAATTGTACTTCGGTGAAGATGAATCATTGGTTGCTGAGGTAATTGACAATACAACTTCACGAGGGCGTACATTGCGTTTCTTGTTTGATGGGCCTTACGAGGAGTTCAAAGAGAAAATCACCCAATTAGGTCAAACGCCACTTCCGAAATACATCAAGCGCGAGGTTGAGAAAACGGACTCAGATCGTTACCAAACTATTTACGCGAAAGAAGAAGGAGCGGTAGCTGCACCAACTGCAGGTTTGCACTTCTCACGTCAATTGATGAAACGTTTGGAGCTGAAAGGTGTTGATTTTGCTGAAGTAACACTTCACATTGGTTTAGGAACTTTCCGTCCGGTGGAAGTAGAAGACCTTACGAAGCACAAAATGGATTCTGAGCAAATGGCGATTACTCAGGAATGTGCTGATACAGTGAACAAGGCAAAGAAAAATCGCAAGAAAGTATTTGCAGTTGGAACAACTTCAATGCGTGCAATTGAAACTTCAGTTTCAACAGACGGATTGTTGAAACCATACGAAGGTTGGACGAACAAGTTCATCTTCCCTCCATATGAATTCAGCATTGCTGATGCATTGATAACGAACTTCCATACGCCGTTATCGACGTTGTTGATGATGATTTCTGCATTTGGTGGTCACGAAATGATGATGGATGCTTACCAACAAGCAATTAAAGAGAAATACAAATTCTACTCGTACGGTGATGCAATGTTGATCATCTAATCGAAAGAATCTTAGATATACTAAAAGGGACCATTTCAATTGTTGAGATGGTCCTTTTTTTATGCGGTGTTTTGGTACATTATTAACTGATATTCCAAGCTACCTTGAAGTCATTTGCACTTCCCTGTCCAGCGCTAAAACTAAGGTATACATTGTATACGCTGCTAGAAAATGTAACCCACGTCCGTTTTGGTAATTCATATCTCGGACTTCCATTGTTGACTCCGTATAAAACTTGAGCATCACCCTTTGGGTCATAATACATGCTTAATGTTTTACTACCATTGTTGACATGGAAATTTCCAGTCCCATTCATGTTTGGTCCTACTTGATTTTCATCTGACGTGTTCGTTGCAGTTAATGTGAAATCGCTCATAACATTTTGTGTTTAGTGAATATGTTTAACAATGTTATGGACAATTAAGCGCTAGTACAATACGTAAATACATCTAAAAGAACAGGTGTATTTACCTGAATTAGAAGGGTTTTTACTACAAATGATCTTTTGTCTCTCATTGCTTCAATTGAAACAAGATCAAAATTCGACATCCGCCCTATTGTCTAACTCGATTCAAGAGTCAATTTTTCTTAGAAAAAAATGCGGATGGAAGCAGATCCAATTAATACAAGAATCCAACACGAAGCGTCCAAATTATGACTATTTTTGTGGCGCAAAACACCTTCATGGACAAGACACAGCATATTGAGAAAGCTCCGAGCAAGGTAAAATCATACATGGTTTTTACGAAGTTCCGCTTGTCCGCATTAGTTGTGGTCTCAGCGCTTTCTGGGTACCTCTTTATGGGAGGTTCAGACCTGAAGGAAATTCTCTTGCTTGTCGTTGGAGGAACCCTCGTTACAGCAGCTTCAAATGGTTCGAATCAAATTTGGGAGCGAGAGCTCGATAAAAAAATGAATCGAACATCGAAAAGACCACTTCCACAAGGTCACATGTCGGTGAATGAGGCATACACAATTGTAATTTTCTGTTTGATTGTTGGTACAGCAATGTTGTACATGTTGAACTTGTCATCAGCATTGCTTGGGTTGGGAGCATTTGTTTCCTACGTGTTTTTATACACACCAATGAAGCGAAAATCACCTTGGGCGGTTTTTATAGGTGCGTTCCCAGGGGCTATTCCTCCAATGTTAGGAGCTATCGCGTTCAAAGAAGAATTTGGACTTGTTCCAGGAATACTGTTTTTCGTACAGTTCATTTGGCAGTTTCCACACTTCTGGGCAATTGCTTGGGTGTCATTCGATGATTACAAAGCAGGTGGGTTCTCACTGCTACCTTCGAAACAAGGGAAATCCAAAAACTCGGCATTTCAAATTGCTGTATATTCATTGCTATTAATTCCATTCAGTTTAATGCCTTGGTTATTGGGCTGGACGGGTTGGACATCCATGGTTCTTGCTACTCTCCTTGGAGCAGCATTTTTCTGGTACTCTTATAAGTTGTTCCTCTCTTGCGACGATAAAGATGCGCGGAGAGTCATGTTTGCATCATTTTTATATCTCCCCGTAATTCAATTCATCTATGTATTTGATAAAGTCGAGGGATTCATTCCATAATTCAGTATTATGAAAGAAGAAAAACTTCAAGAAATTAAATCAGACTTTAGCGACGACGGAAACAAAGAGCAAGTAGGTAAGGCGAAAATGAACCTTGTCTATGTCGGAATTTTCAGTGTTGTCATGTTTTTCGCTGGACTTATCTCTGCGTACGTAGTTAGTATGGGAGATTCGTTTTGGTTAAAAGTTCCATTCCCAAATGCCTTTTGGATCAGTACAACATTGATCTTAATTAGTAGTTTAACACTCATTCTAGCTTTGAAGTTTGCTCGTGCTGGGAACACTAGCGGACTTAAATCCATGATGGGGATTACCTTTGTTCTTGGGTTGGCATTCGTGTACTTCCAATTTAAAGGATACAGCCAACTAGTAGACAATGGGGTTCATTTCAGTTTCAATCGAATTGTTGTAACGGATGGTCGTTACGGTGATTATTTCGAAATTGAGAAAGATGGAAAGTACGTTGAAGTGAACGGAAATGACTTCTTCCTTAGTGGAAAGAAAATGAACGATGCAGAAATGAAAGACCTCCAATCTTTCATGAAACAGTTTGAGAAGCCTTCCGATGAAATGACTTTCGATATCAAGGATTATGGGAAGTACAAGGTCCTTTTCAAAAATCGTGAACTGTCTTTGGAAGGAGGTCAACTAGTAACCCACAAAGGCGAAGCACTTGACTATTTAGATTCTGAACGCTTGAGTTTCCTAGCAATAAATATTTGTGATGGGCGTGGAGATTTCTACGTTCGAGGAGAAATGGGGAAAGATTTTCATGTCTTTTACAAAGGTAAAGAGTTGTCTTATGAAAACAGAGAGTTGATTTATCAAGGAGCAAAATTGGATCCATACCTTCAAGTAAAAGCAATGGAGTCGTATGATACGGCCTCGTCTTTTTTATACATCATTACGATGGCCCATTTGCTCCATGTGATATTTACAGTATTATTCCTTTTGAGAGCTGTAATCTTCTCATTTTCAGGTAAAATTAACGCAAACGACACCATACGGCTTCAGATGACGGGAATATTCTGGCATTTTTTAGGTCTATTGTGGGTCCTTTTGCTACTATTTTTGCTTTTTATTCATTAAACTTGCATAAAAATTTTTCAGGATGGCAGGACATGCTTCGAAACAGATAGATTCCAAAACCTTGTGGGGTGGACAGATGTCTCCGTTTAGCACGAGCTACGGTAAATTAATGATGTGGTTCTTCCTTGTGTCAGATGCTCTGACCTTTGGAGGCTTACTAATTGCATACGGTTATACACGACACAGTTGTCAAGATGCGTGGCCAATTGGTGAGGAAACATTTAACTCTTTACCGTTTTTGGGGCACGGATACCCTTTAATTTATGTTGCATTGATGACATTTATCTTGATCGTATCATCGGTAACGATGGTGTTAGCGGTTGAGGCAGGTCACCGAATGGACAAAAAAGGAGTAGTGAAATGGATGATTGCAACAATTATCGGAGGATTTTTCTTCGTTGGTTCGCAAGCATGGGAGTGGTCTCACTTCATTCACGGTTCTGAGTTCGGGAAAATTGAAATGGAAGATGGTTCTATGGCGATTGTCAAAGGACACTTCGGAGAAGTTGAAAACTTCACAATTTTCGAGGCAGGCGCTCATCACAAAGTTGGTGACCAAATTACTGCTGAAGATATGGACTTGAACCACGAGTACCGTCATGCAATTGCTGAAGGACACGTTGAGAATAATGTGATTACACTTCACGATGGATCGAAAGCGAATATCTCGAAGAAAGATAACGATCACATGGAACTCATGGTGAAAACCGATGGAGGTAAATACAAAATTGGCGACCACATCGAAGATCACGATTTAGCCGCTGAGTTGTACAATAAAACGGTAAACGCAGGAGTTAAAGGAAATGTAATTTTCGGAGCAAACCTTGAGCAGAATGAGTACGGTCCTCAACAATATGGACAGTTCTTCTTCTTTATTACTGGATTCCACGGATTCCACGTATTCTCAGGAGTTATCATCAACATCATTATTTGTTTAGGAGTAATCAGAGGAGTGTATCACAAACGTGGACACTACGAAATGGTTGAAAAAACAGGATTATACTGGCACTTTGTCGATCTTGTTTGGGTATTCGTATTTACCTTCTTCTACCTTGTTTAATAGAAAATTGACTGTATTATGTTAAGAGACGACGTTATAGAATATTCATTGGATGCTCACCACAGTGAAGAGCAAGGAAAGAAAATTCGTAAGAAAATTTGGCAAGTAACAGCGTTATTGACAGTCATCACGATTGTTGAAGTAGCGTTGGGTGCATACATCAAGCAAGGTTCTGGAGCTTGGCCATTTGTAAAATGGTCATTCATAATCATGACTCTGTTAAAGGCTGGCTACATTGTTCAGGTCTTTATGCACCTTGGAGATGAGCGAAAAGCAATGAGATACGTAATTCTGATTCCCTACTTCATTTTCATTTGTTATTTAATATTTATTGCTCTGTATGAAGGAACAGCCGTGGGAGAAGCGGTCTCCACATACGGAGCATAACTTTCATACTAAATGGCTAGTAAGAAATCTGCCGGACGAACGAAATCGATAATTGCATTATCAATTTTGTTTGGACCGGCTCTTTTTTTGGTTATTATCGGGCTTGTTGGGGCACGTAGCTGTGAGCACAAATTCAAAGTCCCTGACGATTATGGGCAGTTGATAGATTACTCTTTCACCGATGCTCGCGGTAAGAAATTTACCTCAAAGGACTTTAAGGATAACGTGGTACTCATTAACGTGCTTCAACCAAAATGTCCAGATAGTTGCGGAATCTCGTTCTGGCACGTTAACCAACACATTTTCCAAAATGTGCGCACAAGTAAAAAGAAATTAGGTTCTGTAAGAATCATTTCGTTTGTGACGGATGGAAAAGGAAACCCAGTTTCAGATGTAAAGCAAGTTGCAGACATGTTAGAAGACCGTGTGGAAGGATACGACCCAGACATGTGGTACGTCGCTTCAGGTGACTCGAAATCGATCTATGACATGGAGAGTAATGGTGAAACTTTGCTTCAAACCGGTGATGATAAATTTGGCGGTGAAGGTTTCCAAGAATTAATGCTTCTTGCGGATAAACAAAATCATTTACGAATGGTACTCCCTGGTGATTCAGAAGGAATGGTTCGAAGAATGAAGGAACACGTAGCGCTGTTGCAGAAGGTTTACGATAAGGAGAAAAAGGAAAAGAGACAAGGAAAATGAAACATTGGAGAGGCATTTGGATGATCATGTTGACACTTGTTGTTCTCACTTCATGTGGTGAAGAAGAGAAAGTTCGAGTGCTTCCATTAATGGGGCAATATGACGTCGTATACAAAACCGTAGATGGAGTTGATGTAGCCGATACTGTATATCCAACCATTCCAGCATTTTCATACATCAATCAAGATTCAACACTCGTTACATCGAAATCGATGAAAGGAAAAGTGTGGGTGGCTGATTTCTTCTTCAGTACTTGTCCAACTATTTGCCCGACTATGACTACGCAAATGAAACGTTTGCAGGCCATGACTAAAGATTTGGAAGACGATCTACAGTTTATTTCGTTTTCAATTAATCCTCGACACGATCAACCTTCAATCTTGCGTCGATACATTAAGCACCACGGGATTGAAGCGAACAATTGGCAGTTTCTTACTGGAGATGAGAAAGCAACGCACGAGTTAGGAGTGAAGTCATTCCTCGTTCACGTAGCCTCTGATGAGGAAGCTGAAGGAGGGTACGCGCATTCCCCAGCATTCACATTAGTTGATAAAGAAGGAATTGTCCGAGGGGTTTATATCGGAACGGATACCAAAGATGTTGATAGATTAGAAAAGGACCTTAGAAAATTATTGAAATATGAGTACGGAGTCGATGGATCCAAGTAAAGTTGCGAGAGCGAAGAAACTGATTTACGCGGTTTCAATTATCGTTCCAGTTGCAGTAGCGGCATTGTTCTCTATTCGCATTGAAGGAGTAGATTTATCAATACTCCCCCCGATTTATGCTGCTTTGAACGGGGCAACTGCAGTTATTTTGATCTTCGCGCTTATCTCAATCAAGCAAAAGAACATGAGGCTACACGCATTGCTGATCCGTACGTGTTTGGTTCTTTCTCTTGGTTTCTTGCTATGTTACATAGCATATCATATTACCTCAGATCCAACACCATATTTGGGTGAGTACGGGATGGTTTATTATCCTCTACTCGTTGCGCACATCGTTCTGAGTGTAGCGGTAATTCCACTTGTATTGCTTTCTTACCTTTGGGCTTGGACAGGTGATTTCAAACGCCACAAAGTATGGACCCGATTTTCTTTCCCGATTTGGCTATTTGTCGCGGTGAGTGGAGTGGTTGTTTATCTGATGATTTCACCATATTATTAGTCTTATAGTTCACTTAACCTTATTTATATGCATCCAATAAGAGTCATAATACCACTAGTGTTTATTGTTCTTTTTTCACTATATATAGCGTATTTATTGATTAAAAAGAAAGACAAGAGCACGGTTAAAAAAGTACTTTACCCAGGGTTATTTTTTATAGGTGTTTGGGCAGCGATTTATTTTTTGATCTTTAGATAGAGTTCCTTAGAACTTCCCATACTTTTTCCGCCGATTGATCCCAAGAGAACTGTTTGCTTCTCTTTAACCCTTTCTGTGAAAGCTCATTTCTGAGAGCGTCGTTTGAACAAATCTCTTGAAGCTTGTTGGTAATGTCATCCACATCCAAAGGGTCACAATACAAGGCAGCATCGCCCGCAACTTCTGGTAGTGAAGTTAAATTCCCTGACAAGATGGGGGTTCCACATCGCATGGCCTCAACCAATGGAATTCCGAAACCTTCAAAATAAGGTACGAAGGTAAATACACTCGCAGAAGCCATCACTTGGGCAAGTTCTTCCAATGACAAATGACCCGTGAAATGAATGTGAGACTTAGTCTGATCTTCAATCTCAAGATCATAACCCGATCGCTTCCATAGAGCCTCACCCACAATCACAAGTTCGTAATCAAAAGTGGGGTCAGATTCACGTAAATTACGATAAGCAGCAATCAATCGTTTCAAATTTTTCCGTGGATGCAACGCGCCGACAAACAATAAGTAGTTTTTCCCTTTTGCGTATTTCTCTCGGATAACGTTTTTCTGACCATTTGGAAGCGGGTTGAAACTACTTGAAGCTCCGTTCCATGAAACAGTCACTTTCGATGAATCAACGCCGTACGTTGTACAAATGTCTTGTTTTGAATATTCTGAAACAGTCAGGAGGTGAGATGCTTTCTTGGCAAATCGGGGGAAATATTTTTTCAAATATCTTCGAGCCGAAGAGGGAATGTCCTCTGGATGATGCTCAAAGTTGATATCGTGAATGACTCCGACTTGTGGAATGTCTGAGGTTAGTGATAAGAACCCATCAGGCGAGAAAAAGAGATCAGCCTTGTGCTTTTTAAGTGCTCGCTTAACTGAATAATTGAACCAAATTCGAAACAAAATTGGATGTCGAGCAGGAGGGTTCAATACAACAGGTGTCACGTTCGGTCCAAAAATGAACTTCTCGTCGTATGCGCGATCAAAGAAGAAAATGAACTCATGCTTAGGATGATTTTCAACGAGTCGCTTCACGATTTCGAATGTGTACCAGCCAAAACCTTCCATTTTGGTAGGGAGTAAAAATCGTGTATTGATAGCTATGCGCATGTGCTAAACTTGGGTTCGAATTCAGGTTTAAAGTTAGGGAAATTCGGGACTTAATTATACGACGAAAGTCTTCGTGTGGAAGAAAGTTCTTAACCCAAAGAACCCATCAAGACCACATTCGTTTGTTTTTCGATTTCAACAGTAGTTTCGGGGCCGTGACCACTGTAAATGATCGTTTCATTTGGCAAGTTGAACATCGTCTCCAAAATTGTACGTTTCAATGTGGCTGAGTCTCCTCCAGGTAAATCTGTTCGACCATGGCTCCCTTTCATGATAACGTCACCATTCAGTACATATCCATCTTCTTCGTTGTGGAACACGACATGTCCAATACAATGTCCAGGAGCATTAATTACGTTAAATTTCATGTCTCCAAACACCAATTCCTCATTTCCTTTCAGTAGTTTGTTTGGCACTTCAGGTTGAACGAATCCTCTTAATCCATAAAGATTAGCAGCAAGATGTGACGCGTTAAAGGTGGGCAAATCTGTTTCATTCAAGTAGACGTCAACACCATATTTTCGGTTGATAAAGTCCAGTCCAGCAATATGATCCAAATGTCCATGAGTCAATAATACAGCTACTAGTGTTAATTTATTTGACTCGATGAAATTCACCAAATATTCTTCCTCACTACTCTTGAAACAACCTGGATCGATAATCACACATGATGTACCGTCGTGAACAACATACGTGTTCTCTTGAAACGGATTGAAGGTCATTTTCTCAACTACGGTCTTCATACTTGCTAGAATTTGGTGCAAAAATAAGGATTCCCATTTGTTAAAAGTGGAATCATCGCCCATCAAAAAAGCTTCAATCCCCTTCAAAGGCACGAAAAGGACGGATATTTAGCCTGTTTTCTGAAGTTTTCATGAAAACTTCGTTTTAGGCACTATTATTGAGGAACAGGTTTTCGTATATTTGACAAAAATTAAAAGCATGAAGTACGTATTATTTCTCTTTGTAGGTTTATTCCTTGTTAGTTGTGGAACTCCAGTTCCGTTGACAGATTCGATTCGTAAGGAATTTGGATTAGATAATGAACAAGCTATGGCGAAAGTTCAATTCAAAACATCTGCAACGATTATTCTTGAAAGAAGTAAGGAATCAGGTAACCAAGGAACAACTTCTGATGGAACATTGATCCAAAACTCAAGCAAAGAACAGGATCGTATCATCATTCCTATTGGAACTGACTGTGTTTTCGAAAGCTTTGACGGAGAAAACATCGTTGTACGCTTTGAACCTGGAGTTGGTCACACAATTTCATTTGGTCAACGTGCTGGGCAGTCTTCAGGAAAGTACTACCTATTGGCAGATTGGACGAAAAAAGAAGGAGGTGAAATCGAGTATGCTAATAGCACTTATTATGCAACGACTTCAAGTGGAACAGCTTACATCCAAGTAATCAAGAAGAAATTACAGAAAACTAAACGTAAAGATCGCGTTGTGAAGGGAATGAAAGTTTAATTCATCCTGATAGATATTGAAGTCGCTTAGTTTTACTGAGCGACTTTTTTTTGTCCTAAAATCAAAGAATTGAATCGGACAAAGTAACCCCACGAATCTCTTTGATGTTCTTCGGATTCTTTATTGGTTTTGGCTCAGGTTCTCGGTTATAGAGGTAATAAACAACGTAACACAAG
>CAJQOB010000169.1 GCA_905479845.1 uncultured Flavobacteriales bacterium | reverse complement strand
CCGTTCGTGTTCTTAGTTTTCATGACGAACCTATTGACGCTGATTTCTTTCGTTACCGAATAAAAGATGCTGTTGACGTTCGATTGCAGCAAAACTTAATCAGAGAAGACAATAATATCTGTCGGTTGGTTCATGGCGAAGGTGACAGTCTTCCAGGATTGATCATTGATTACTATGCGGGAGTTGCCGTTGTCCAATGTCACAGCATTGGGATGTTCGAATCTTTGGATCATATTACTTCAGCCCTAGTAAGTGCCCTTGGCAACCAGTTAATTTCGGTGTATTCAAAGTCTTCAGACACACTTCCTGAGAGAGTTGAAAACAAAGATGGTTATCTCCATGGAGATTGTTCAACTCCGCACATTGCACTCGAGAGCGGTGTGAAATTCAATATTGACTGGGTTACTGGTCAAAAAACTGGTTTTTTTGTTGATCAAAGAGAAAATAGGCTTTTACTAGCAAAGTACTCAAAAGGCAAAACGGTCTTAAACACATTTTGTTACTCAGGTGGATTTAGCCTATTAGCCTTGCAAAATGGTGCAACTAAAGTTGATTCATTAGATAGTTCGAAAAAGGCCATTCAACTGACCGATGAAAATGTTCGTTTGAATAATTTCGAAGACAAGCACACTTCCATTGTTGCAGACGCAATGACTCATATCAAGGACTTGGGAGATGAGTACGACATTATCGTGTTAGACCCACCTGCATTTGCTAAACACAGAGATAAACGACACAAAGCGATTCAAGGATACAAGAGATTGAATGCCCATGCTATTCGCCAGATTAAACCTGGAGGAATCATATTCACCTTCTCCTGTTCTCAAGTCGTTGACAAAAAAATGTTCACCAATACAGTGATTGCAGCAGCCATAGAATCGGGAAGAAATGTTCGGATTTTGGAACAGCTTCATCAGCCATCTGATCATCCTATCAATGCCTTTCATCCTGAAGGAGATTATTTAAAAGGACTTGTGATCCACGTTGAATAATGTTGAGTTTAAATTATAGAACAATACTATCTGTTGCCATTCCTTTAATGGGATCTTCGTTTATACAGTCCATTGTTTTATTAACAGACTCTTCATTTTTGAGTCGATATGACACTTTAGCATTCGATGCCGCTGGAAATGGCGGATTGGTTTACATCACATTATTCATGACCCTCGTTGGTTTAAATGAAGGGTCGCAAATATTGATGGCCCGCAGAATAGGTGAAGAAAGAGAATCTGTGCTACCAAGAATTTTCGGGAGTTCAATCATAATCAATCTCTTCATTGCAGCCGTACTATTTATACTCTCTTGGTTATTCATCCCAGATATTATTTCCTCCAATGCGAGAAATGCAGAGTTGGGAGAGTTACAAGTTGACTACATACAAATCAGGAGTTATGGACTCATTCCTTCAACTATATCGCTAGTAATTTTAGCCTACCTCACTTCTACAGGAAGAACATTCTTAATATTAATAAACTCCCTTGTAATCGCCTCAGCCAATATTGCATTGGATTATAGTTTGATTTTCGGGCACTTTGGATTACCTGAGATGGGATTAGAAGGTGCGGCTCTGGCCTCCACTCTTTCCGATTTCGCAGGACTGATATTCCTTTTGGTTGCTATTGCTTTTAATGAATCGGCTCGGAAGCATGAAATTTTAACCAACATAAAAGTCAAGTGGTCTACAATAAAGAAGCTTGTTAAATTAGGAAGTCCAATCATGTTGCAAGGATTAACTGCCCTTCTCACTTGGACAATTTTCTTTTTTTGGATAGAACAAATGGGAGTATTTGAGTTGACGGTATCCCAAAATATTCGCTCATTATACTTTCTAGCCTTCGTTCCAATTTGGGGATTAGGTTCCACAGCAAAGACCTACGTAAGTCAATACATGGGGAAGAAGGATTTTGACTCTGTACTAAAAGCAATGAAGCGGATACAATTCCTAACCATCATTTTCCTCTTTGTGATTTTTCATGGAGCATTGTTCTATCCAGAAAAACTGATTGCTTTAATTAACCCAGAAGAAGAATTTATAAAAGCCAGCGCTGAAACTTTAAGATTCCTTTTTGGCTCAATGATGCTTTATGGGTTTTGTAGTGTTTACTTTTATACTATCTCCGGTAGTGGAAACACAAGGATCACTTTTTACATAGAATTAATAGCAGTTTTGACTTATTTAGTATGTGCATACTTGTTTATTAAAGTCTTTGATTGGGACATTCAATCTGTTTGGGCAGTTGAATATGTCTACTTTGGAGTAATTGGGATACTATCAATTGCCTATCTTAAATTTTTTAATTGGAAAAAGAAACAAATCTAGCATGAAGAAAATTGATATCGTTTTCATGGGGACACCTGAGTTTGCTGTTGCGATTTTAGCAAAACTACTAACGCATGAGAGTATTAATATAGTCGGAGTAATTACTGCTCCCGATAAACCTGCAGGAAGAGGTAGGAAGATGCATTCTAGTGCTGTAAAAGAATTCGCTCTAGAGAATAACTTAAAACTGCTTCAACCAACCAAGCTTAAGGACGAAGACTTTATCTCAGAATTGAATCAGCTTAATGCTGACTTGTTCATTGTAGTTGCATTTAGAATGTTGCCTGAAATAGTTTGGGGTATGCCCGAATTAGGAACTATCAATCTACACGCGTCCTTACTTCCACAGTACAGAGGTGCAGCACCTATCAATTGGGCTATAATTAATGGAGAAAAAGAAACAGGTGTTACAACCTTCTTCATCGAGCGGGAAATTGACACAGGTGATATTATTGAGCAAAATAAGGTGACAATCTCTGAGAACATGACTGTTGGTGAATTGTATAATGATCTCATGGAGTTGGGAGCTGAAACGACTTTGTCCACGGTAATAAAAATAATGAATGACAATGCTACAGGCTTAGATCAAGGAGAACTTTTAACAAAAAACGAACTAAAGCCAGCTCCCAAAATTTTCAAGCAAGACTGCAAAATTAACTTCAACCAAGATGTAGAGACAGTTCACAATTTCTGTAGAGGTCTAGATCCATACCCAGGTGCATGGTCCATAACTCATCTAGATACCGGAGAAGAAAAAACGATAAAGCTATTCAGTACATCTAGAACAGATATTCCTGTCAAGAATTCTGTTAAGTTATTATCCGATTCCAATGGAATTCTGATTCCATGCTCTGATTTCTATTTGAGGGCAAATGAAATTCAAATGGAAGGAAAAAGAAAAATGAACTATAAAGACTTTTTGGCTGGGAATAAAATTTCAAGATTTAATCTATAAAAACTAGCTATTCATAGCGCCAAACCTCGACTTTACCGCAAAATCACTGAATAATTGAGCATCTTTATTAACAAATGTCCATAGTTTTCAACATATCACCCCATTTTCGACCTACAAGCCTTGTGTGGCAAGGATATTAAAATATATTTGTCACGGTAAAATTATTTAACACAAACTAAAAACAGAGACTATGAATAAAGCAGAGTTGATTGAAGCAATGGCTTCGGACGCTGGTCTTTCAAAAGCTGATGCAAAGAGAGCATTAGAAGCATTTCAAACAGCAATTACAGGATGCCTTAAAAATGGTGACCGTTGTTCATTGGTTGGATTCGGATCATTTTCGGTATCTAACAGAGCTGCAAGAACTGGGCGTAACCCACAAACAGGTAAAGAAATTAAAATAGCAGCTAAAAACGTTGTACGTTTTAAAGCTGGATCTGAGCTTTCAGGCAAAGTTAACTAAACTAAATATTAGTTTTCCAAAAGGGAATCCTCGAGACCGAGTAGATTCCCTTTTTTTTTACCAAAAAAATGAATAACAAGGTATTATCTCAGTTGTACGAATTCGTATCTCCCAGTAAAAGAGACTTGCTAGAGCATATATCTAGTGAAAGAACCAAGTACTTAACTGTTGTCCTCGAGGACATTGTTAAGGAGTTCAATTCCTCAGCTGTTCTTCGTTCTTGTGACTGCTTCGGCGTTCAGGAATTGAATATAATTGCAGAAAATCAGGAATTTGAAGTTCAAAGAGATATCGCAAAAGGATCCAGTAATTGGGTAGATGTAAGAAATTATTCTGGAAATGACTCTCCCGGAACTAAATGCCTATCCGACCTTAAAAGTAAGGGCTACAAAGTTATTGCAACGAGTCCGCATGCTGAAAAGACAATAGATGAAATTGATATAAATCAGCCTATTGCTCTTGTTTTCGGAACTGAAAGAGACGGTATCTCTGAAAATATTATCTCCCATACTGATGAACTTGTCAAAATTCCAATGTACGGATTTACGGAAAGTTTCAACATAAGTGTTTCGGTAGCGCTCATTCTAAATCAACTTAGAAATAGACTTGAGGCTTCAGACTTAGAGTGGAAATTAACAGAGGAAGAGCAGACAAATCTTAAAATTCAATGGTGCACGGGAATTATTCGAAATGGTAAAGAAGTTGAAGCCGAGATTAGACGTCGAATTCTCGAAAAAGAATAATATATTTGTACCTAATTAATCGTTAAAATCTAATTTGTTATAAATGGGAAAAGGAGATAAAAGAACCGCCAAAGGTAAAAGAGTAATGGGGACATACGGGAACTCACGTAAAAAGAAAGCCTCAAAACCTGTTGAGGTAACAAAAAAGAAAGCTAAACCAGCAAAAGCTGAAACGGCGAAAGAAACTCCTGCTAAGAAGACCACTGCAAAAAAACCTGCAGCTAAGAAACCGGCAGCGAAAAAGACTACAACAAAAAAAGCTGCTTCGAAATCAACTGAGGCAAAAGAAAAATAATTTTGTAAGCTGCCGACGGCAGCTTTTTTTTTACAACATATTTATATGAAACATAATTTTGGTGCGGGTCCATGCATTCTTCCTCAAGAAGTTTTTGGACAAGCCGCAGACGCAGTAAAGGATTTTAACGGATTATCGATTTTGGAGGTTTCGCACCGAAGTGCCGACTTCGTAAAAGTGATGGAAGAAGCCCACGAATTAGTAAAAAAAGCACTGAACGTTCCCGTAGGATACTCAGTCCTCTTCTTACAAGGAGGAGCATCTCTTGGATTTACTATTTCTGCATTAAACATGATGCGAGAAAACAAGAAAGCTGGTTATATAAATACTGGTACTTGGTCATCTAAAGCGATTAAAGAAGCAAAAAGCGTTGGTATTGACTTAAATGTCATCGCTTCATCTGAGGATAAAGGTTTTACCTATATTCCTAAAGGATTTGACATTCCTTCAGACCTAGACTATGTTCACTATACATCGAACAACACAATTTATGGAACGCAGTTTAACGGGATCTTTGAAACTTCTGCTCCTTTAGTGTGCGATATGTCTTCAGATATCTTCTCTAAATCAGTTGATGTATCGAAATTTGATTTAATTTACGCTGGTGCTCAAAAAAATCTAGGACCAGCAGGAGCAACACTCTACATTGTTAAAGATGATGTTCTCGGTAAGTCAACTTCACCTTTCATGCCTAGCTATCTGAACCTCAAAGGTCATGCTGAAAAAGATTCTATGATGAATACACCTCCTGTGTTCTCAGTTTACGCATCAATGTTGAACCTTAGACACCTAATCGCGAATGGTGGTGTTGAAGCTGCTGATATAAGAAACACGGCTAAAGGTGATTTACTCTATTCTGAAATAGATAATAATCCATTGTTCTTCGGACCTGTTGCCAAAGAAGATCGATCAAACATGAATGTTACATTTCTATTGAACGATGGTGCACCATCTCAAATTTTCGATAAAATGTGGAACGAAGCAAATATTGTTGGGTTAAAAGGTCACAGATCTGTTGGAGGATATAGAGCTTCAATGTACAATGCATTAACAATCGACAGCGTTCAAGTTTTAGTGGACGTAATGAAAGAATTCACGCGAAAAAACGGATAAATGAAAGTACTTGCAAATGACGGAATTTCTCAAGCTGGAATTGATGCTTTGGAATCTGCAGGATATACGGTGATCACTGAAAAAGTGGCACAAGATGATTTAGTTGAATCAATCAATAATGAAGGAATTGGAGTTCTTCTAGTAAGAAGTGCAACAACAGTGCGCAAAGACTTGATCGACGCTTGTCCAAATCTTCAATTGATTGGGCGTGGTGGTGTTGGAATGGACAACATTGATGTAGCCTATGCACGAAGTATTGGTCGTACTGTGATCAATACTCCAGCAGCTTCCTCACAATCTGTTGCTGAACTTGTCCTTGGGCATTTGTCCGCAATTTCTCGCTCACTTCATGACTCATACAAGAACATGGAAACTGGTGAGTTCAAAGTCTTGAAAAAGAAATATGCCAAAGGTGTTGAATTACGCGGTAAAACTTTAACCATTGTTGGATTCGGTCGCATTGGTCAAAGCCTTGCTTCATACGCCATTGGGTGTGGAATGAATGTTGTCGCAGTTGATAGCTTTATCTCAGACACTCAAACAATTCCATTGAATCTTGGAAATGGAGTATCAACGAGTGTTGACATCACTCCAACGAATAACTTAACTGAAGGAATATCTAAAGCTGATTTCATTTCAGTTCACGTTCCTAAACAAGATGATGGTTCTGCTGTTTTCGGAGCGAAAGAATTCGAATCGATGAAAGATGGTGTTCGCATTGCAAATGCTGCCCGAGGTGGTGTAATTGACGAAGATGCTCTCTTAGTTGCATTGGAATCTGGAAAAATTGCTGCCGTTGCTCTTGACGTATTTGAAAATGAACCTAATCCAAGAAAGGACTTACTGAATCATCCTCAAATTGCCTGTACTCCACATATTGGAGCGGCAACTCTGGAAGCTCAGGACCGAATCGGAACGGAATTAGCAAGCTCTATTATTGATAAATTTGGAGTTCACTCCAACTAATAGTTAAGATGGCGAAAATTCATCCGTTCAGAGCTATTCGTCCCATTCGTGACAAAGTTCATCTTGTAGCTGCAAGGCCTTCCTATTCTTACAAACAGAATGTTTTGGAAGCCAAGCTTGAGGATAATCCTTTCACGTTTCTTCACATTATCAATCCAGAATTTGGTAATGAAGCAACGACAAAGGGCAATACTCTTGGAAGATTCGAACTCGTTTCTAAGCGCTACAGTGAGTTTATCGAAAAGGGAATTTTGATTCAGGATGAGGCGCCATCTCTATACATTTATCGACAAACAAAACCTGGACATGTTTTCACCGGAGTTGTTTGTGGTGCAAGCGTGGATGAGTATCTAAACGACTCTATCAAGAAGCATGAAGCCACACTCACTTCGAGAGAACAAATGTTTACCGAATACCTCGATGTTGTTGGATACAATGCTGAGCCTGTTCTGCTCGCCCACAAGTCTTCTAAGGAAATTGAGAATTTATTAAACCTGATTACCACGGTTCGTGCTGAATACGAATTCACTACAACGGATCTCGTAACTCACGAATTGTGGAAATTGACACCTTCCGAAAATGAATTGATCATTGGAGCTTTCGATAAGCTCAAGGAATTGTACAT
>CAJQOB010000168.1 GCA_905479845.1 uncultured Flavobacteriales bacterium | reverse complement strand
GCAAGAATTGTAGTTATGCACCAACAAGGCTCAGCGAGCTTGCTTCAACGTAAATTGAAATTGGGTTACAATCGAGCAGGACGTATCGTAGATCAACTAGAAAGCATGGGGATTATTGGTCCATTCAAAGGGAGTAAAGCGAGAGATGTACTCTATACTGATGAAAATGCCCTAGAAGAATTTCTTGCAAGCAAAGGTCTCGTTTAGTTCTTCTTCGTCTGAATTTGGAACCCTAGACCAGCGGAAAAAACCAATTCGTCTGTCCTTATCGTTCCAAATTCGTACGTACTAACTTTCGATGCTGTGTACGTCAAGTTAGCAAAAAAGTGAAAATACTTCCAGACATAATAAGTGGTTCCCATTCGAAGGGCTATTGAAGGTTCTGGTCTTGTATTGTAAAGCTTGCGATTCATCACAGTGATTCCAGGCTGAAAACCAATATTCCCCTCCCAATTACCATTACTCAGGTGATACGCGATCCCAAAATATGATCGAACCCCACCGTGCAAAAAGTACTTTTCATTTTGACTATTCAAAAACAAATAGGTATCGCTTCTAAAACTGAATTTCTTATCTAGAAAGTACTCAGCAAAACCCGTGGCATAAAAGTTACTTTGATCATGATTCAACATAGTAGATGGTGAATATGTGATGGAGGCAGCAAGTAAACCTGGCTGAATGTATTCCTCTTGTGCTGAACTGTAACTCCCTAAGGAAATCATCAATACGAATAAAACTCGGCTTACCATAGATCAGCAATTTTATAGTTAATACTCAAATGGAACAACAAATGCCCCTCGAAACTTGTTCCATCCTCTTCATGAAATTCAAGATGTCCATCATGTACTTCTGCGTGAAGCTCATTCCCCAAATGAAGCATGTATTGAGTCACAAAAGACAGATCCAATCTAGGAGACAAGTTGAAATGCACTCCTCCACCTGCTTGAACAGCAGAACTGAAACGTTCTTTTCTATGCGTAAAATTGGCATTATCCTGTAAAATGGTATAGTCGAAACAATGTCCAGCCAACAAGTACGGTCTCAATCGCGTAGATGGATCTTGTGTCAAGTAATGCAGCACACTCCAACCAATGTGGTAATCTGTTCGGGATGCAACCTTACCGATATCGCTCGTGATGTAATCGAAAAACCAATCTGAATTCACTCGATCTGCAAACTGAAGTCGAAATTGACCACCAATACCAAAACCCGGAGATTCATCTTCATGACCGTTGAAGGCACTAAGAGTAGTTTTCGTTCCGAGTGAAAACAATCCACCCTGAGAGTTTTTGATTTTTAATTCTTGAGAAAATAGAAATGTAGGTGTAAACAACAAAAGGGCGAGGAATTTTTTCATTGCTTTTAGGATTGGTTGATAAATCTAAAACGAAAAAATGCACAAGTTGTTTTATCCCATCACAAAATCAAATTATATAAAAGCAAAAGAGCGACTAAATGAGTCGCTCTTTGAAATAAGCATTATTCTTTATTACTCACCAAATTTATCAATCACAGCTTGCGTAACTCCCGTGTTAGAGAATCCTCCGTCGTGATATAAGTTCTGCATCGTTACGTACTTTGTCAAATCTGAGAACATTGAAATACAGTAATCAGCACAAGCCAATGCAGAAGCATTACCAAGCGGTGACATTTGCTCAGAGAAGTTGATGAATTCATTGAATCCTTTTACTCCCGAACCAGCCGTTGTCATTGTTGGAGACTGAGAAATTGTGTTCACACGAACTTTATTATCAACCCCATAGTGGTAACCGAAGCTACGTGCAATTGATTCCAAGTACGACTTGTTATCCGCCATATCATTGTAATCTGGAAAAACACGTTGAGCAGCAATGTAACTCAAAGCTACAATTGACCCCCATTCATTCATAGCTTCCAATTTCTTTGTTGTCTGCAATACCTTGTGAAAAGATAGAGCTGAAACATCGAGACCTTTCATTGTCCAATCGTAGTTCTCGTTCGTGTAGTGTCTTCCTTTACGAACGTTTACTGACATTCCAATAGAGTGAAGAACGAAATCAATTTTCCCTCCTAAAATCTCCATTGACTTAGAAACTAGATTTTCTAAATCTTCAACGCTTGTTGCATCTGCAGGAATTACTTCACTTCCCGTTTCTTTCGCAAGTACATTGATTTCTCCCATTCGCATAGCGATTGGTGCATTTGTCAAAACAAAAGTTGCTCCTTCTTCGTGAGCTCGTTGTGCTACTTTCCAAGCAATTGACTGCTCATTAAGTGCTCCAAAGATGATTCCTCTTTTTCCTTTTAATAAATTGTTTGCCATGTCTCTTTCTTTAAGAGTGCAAATTTAGAATAATATACGGACGTGATGCTAAGAAGCCGAGTTCAATTCGAATGTTAAACCATCATAGGCAGCGTATACATTTGGCGGAAGCATTGCCGAAATATCCTCATGCGTACCAAACAAGTGCGAAATATGCGTCAAATAGGCTTTTTTAGGGCTCATTTCTTCAATAAAAGCAAGAGCTTCCTCCAAATTGAAGTGCGAGATATGTTCCTCCAATCGAAGTGCATTTACCACTAATATTTCCGTGCCTCGGATTTTGGCTTTCTCTTCTTCTGAAATTGTTTTCGCATCGGTGATATACGTGAACCCTCCGATTCTAAATCCAAGAACAGGCATTTTGTAATGCATCACTTGAATAGGAATTATTTCCGTCCCATTGGATAACTCAAAAGGGTTCGTGGTAATTGGTACAATTTTCAAACTTGGAACACCTGGGTATTTATCCTCAGCGAAGGCATAATGAAACTCTCTCCTCAAAGCTTCCTCAACGGGTGGAGCGCAGTATACATTCATATCCTTTTTTTCTCGATAATTAAAGGCTCGTACGTCATCCAATCCGGCAACGTGATCTTTATGTTCATGAGTAAAAATGATCCCAGATAATGTCTTGACTTCCTCACGAAGCATTTGCTGTCGAAAATCAGGACCGCTATCAATGCAATAATTTTCTTCACCAATAGAAACGAGAACGGAACAACGCAAACGGTTATCCTTTGTGTCCATTGAGCTACAGACCTTGCAATCACATGCAATTACTGGCACTCCTTGAGACGTTCCTGTTCCGAGCATCGTGATTTTCATGCCGCCTGGTTTGGTTTGGAGCGAATAAACTTTACAAGTAAAACAACCCATGCAATGATCAATATAGAACCTCCAATTGGAGTGATTGGCCCAAGGAAGGACAATTTGATCCCAATAAAATCTTGAATTGCTAATAGGTAAATTGAAAGACTAAAAGCGATTGTCCCACCAATAATCATTCGATTGAAGAACTTAAGCGAGAAATTAATCTGATTAGCCGCGAATCCAACGGCCAAAAGAGCAAGTCCGTGATACATTTGATACCTCACTCCTACTTCAAAAGAATTTAGCTGAGTAGCCTCTAATTTTTCTTTGAGTGCATGTGCACCAAACGCGCCCAGTATTATCGCGAATACAATAAAAATGATTCCCGTAATGACGCTAGTTCGATTCATTTGCTAAAGATAATGTGAAATCCAATACATCACTCCATCCTTTCCAATTTCCATAATCTCCAATCGTTTCATTATGCCAAATGAAAATGAAATCACCGCCATACCGTTTTACCTCATCGAATAACTGGCGAATCATGGTTTTGCTTTCATCCTGCGAAAGGTTCATGTATTCGCGAAGCGTCCCATCCATATATGCAAAAGGATGAATGATTAAATCTGTTGATTGGTTACTTAATAAATCAAACCAATTATGTGACCTAGCAGTACCCGATCGAAATCCAACGTGCTCTGCAAAGCCCATTGAGTATTCGTGAACAAAACCAACTGAGTTTAAATCCTTTAATGTACTCGATGCCTGAAACCTGAGATAGTGCTGTCGAGAAATCGAGATTTCTTTGTCACAAACTGATTCAAGTTCTTTCTTTTCACCTTTGACTGTCTCCTTATTCTTAAAGGATGCAAAACTCGGATGCAAACCAATTGTGATCCCCTCATCACTCAAAGATTTGATCAATTTTCGATGTCCAGAATTTTTAATTGAAATATTTCGATCTTTTTTGCCCCATTTACCAATCAACCAAAACACTTTGGACTCTGGAAATCGTTTCGTGATAGATTTAATTTTCTCAAACGTATCATATGGGTCAGAGATCTTCCCATTTAAAACTTCTCGTCTTTCCTTTAATCGTGTAAAATCGAACTTAGCAATATCCTTCAAGATAGACATCCATTTTCGCTTCCCTGATTTCAGTTTGTAGGCATAAGTATTATCGATGTCAAATGAAGGAATCATTCTCGCTTCATTTTTGGAAACAACCAAACTTGGATCAACGATTGAAATAATTTCTTCAGCCCAACGATCACACATTGAATTCGTTAGCCATTTTTTCGGGATGATCGATTTTGATAACGGAAATCTTCCATATTCATCCACTTCTGTACACGTATATTCCTCATAGCGTGAAAGCGTAAAAAATATCGAAGCTACCGGATCAGTAACAGAATTAAAGGTGTAACACTCCGTCTTACCGAACTCACCGAATTCAACACTCAAATTTTCAACACCTTCATTCAACATAAATGAAGCGATGGGAAGTGAAGCTGAAGCGCTTAACAATGCCCCATTGGAGTACCTTAAATCTACTTCTTCCGATTTATCTTCAGTCAGTTTATACGTTAATCCACGCGATCCAAAGATGAATTCGAAGGCATATTCGATTCGGGGCGATATCTGATCAACATAAATTTGAATCATTTACTGAATTTCGTCAACTATTTTACCGCAAATAAATTCGGCTGCTTTTCCATCACCATAAAAGGCGGGGTATGTAAAATCTTCAATCTGAATTAACGTGTTAAACGCTGCAATTATTTTATCGTGATTTGCCCCAGTTAGGATAGCATTTCCATTCTCAACTATCTCAGTCCATTCCGTTTGTTCGCGAAGGATAACACACGGCTTCTCAAAGAAAAAGGATTCTTTTTGCAACCCACCACTGTCAGTAACAACCATCCTTGCATTTTTCTCGAGGACAATAATATCCATGAATCCAACTGGGTCAATTACTTTGATCAATTCAGAATCAATCACTTGCTTGTAAAGGTCTGAAGACAGTTGTGTTTCCAGTTTACTCTTCGTACGTGGATGAAGCGGAAGAACAAAAGCCATGTTGTGTTCCTTTGACAATTGATCAACTGCACTGAAAATTGCTTCTAAATTCTCAGCGATATCCGTATTGGTATCTCTGTGAACAGTCATGAGCACGAATTCGTTCGATTTCAAACTTTCACTTTCCATCACAGAAGAAAACTGATCAGCAACTTTTGAGAAATGTAAGCTGTTGTCATACATGATATCACCGCAGTGGTAAACATTTGGAGAATCAATTGTTGCTTTCGGTGAATGATCCATCTTGAATCCTTCATTGGACAAGTTCGTTAACCCTGTCTCCGTTGGAGTGAACAGCAGCGTTGACATGTGATCACAAGAAATTCGATTCAATTCTTCTGGCATTGCTTTGTTAAAACTTCTCAAGCCAGCTTCAATGTGAATTACCGGAATATAAATTTTCGCTGCAGCCAAAGCTCCAGCAATTGTCGAGTTGGTATCACCGTAAACAACTACTCCTTCGGGTTTTTCATCAAGAAAAATTTTCTCAAGTCCTTCAAGCATTCGGGCAGTTTGCTGTCCATGAGAACCGCTTCCTACTTGCAAATTGTAATTCGGCGTTGGGATATTCATTTCTTCAAAGAACACTTTCGACATGTTCTCGTCGTAATGCTGTCCTGTGTGAACAATAATTTCCTCTAGTTGCTCTGAGAACACTGTTTGAACTGCTCTACTAATAGCAGAGGATTTGATAATTTGAGGTCGAGCCCCAACAATCGTAATAATTTTCTTTCGTTGATTCATTTATCCAAGTATACCTTCGTCTGCAAAACTAAAGTAATTATTGTCTGTAATAATCAAATGATCCAAAATTTGTAAATCTATCATTGTTCCGAACTTTTGAAGCGATTTTGTGAGGTGCATATCTGCAGGACT
>CAJQOB010000167.1 GCA_905479845.1 uncultured Flavobacteriales bacterium | reverse complement strand
GAGCAATTTCAGGGTATTTTTTTAACATAGGCATGTATTTAGAATTGCGTTTATGAGTTAAGAACGAGATCAATCCTAGTTTATTATATACAGGTCTAAAAAAGAACACTTATTTCAACTGTTCACAATTTAACGCAATTGAATATCCGAGCGAACCTCTTCTCCCTGTCGTGATAAAAATCCTTCTCTTATCGATCGCTCATAAACCTTTGGAAATATGCAACTCGTTGTATCGGATGTTTTGATGAGGGTTAGTAGATGAGCAGTAGAATCACTCACTCTAAACTCCATTCTTCGCCAGGGATCTTCGTTATCACAAATTAAATTCCTTGATGGCGTGTAATGGGTATGAAGTATTAAGCGATTCTTACCAAATGTTGCCTTTGCGCTTCGGAAAATGCAAAACCACTTCCCGTACCACGGCCCAAAATTGTAATTACTCAGGAAAAGTGAATCATTCCTAAAATGAACAAGCAACTTCTTTTCCTCCGAAGAATCGGAGAGGTGAAATTTACTCAACACAATGGTGTCCTGTGGAAAGTAGACTTCGTCAGCTAAGTAAACTCCTTCAAAAAGATCACTCGTAAACATGTCTGAATCGATTGATTTCACCTCCACTGGAACGCACGAAAATAGTAGAAGAGATATCGAAAAAAATAAGAATAGTAGACGTTTCATGATGGTTTGTTTACATCAACAACGAATAAAAGAAAGTTAACCTAGTAAGATCCTGCTCTTCTTCTCAAGAACCACTCCGCTCCGAGAAGAACAATCAACAAGAAAAATAACCACTTGTAATCAATGAAGTCTTTAAAAGTCGATTCATCAGAAGTGATTGTGACGATGTCCGTTCGCTTGTCGATATCATCCAACATTTTGTCCATGCTTTTTAATGTGTAGAACTTCCCATTAGAATTCTCAGCGATCTGTTGAAGCAGGTTGTGATTAGCACTCGTCTCTAAGTTTTCTAATGAAATATCGTTCACGACAAATGAACCAGACTTATTGTAGCTCTTGCCATTGAAAGTTGTCTTTGCTGACCAATCGTATTTTCCAACAGGTAATTTACCCAGTGATAAGCGATAATCCAACTCCCCTTTCGCGAAACTATAATCTACTTTGTCACCCTGATTCGTTAGAACGAATGCGATATTCGGATCAGTAATGCGCTCCAAAGACGAATTGTAAAACTCAGCATTGATAATCACGTCATCGTTCACATTGAATCGACGAGGCAGGTTTACGCGTAATGCGTCCGTATTCTTCTTAACGACCAAATACTGAACACTTTTCTGAATCAATTCATTGAAACCTTTGTTCCCTTTTGTACGAGCGTACTCCATGAGTTTCCATCTCCACAATCCCTCACCAATAATTGCCCCTTGCTTTCTGTTCCCTGATGTGAAATAGAGAATTGGATCCTTCTTTACTACTGAGCCAATGCGCTGTGTGAGCAGCACATCGCCCTGCGAAGCTCTGATCTCTCCAAATGGAACATTCAAGGGTGGCCAATACTCCAATCCAGAACTTAAGTCTGAGGACACTTCAAAAAGTTGGAATCCACTTTTAAGTGAGGATTGAACTTCATCTGATCGCCTTCCTGAAGGCAAGCTTAATCCAATTCCAAGTTGTTTAACAATAGATGGACTTGAGTTCTTTCCAATCATGTAGAGAACTGGAAGTTTTGCTATTTTTACTTTTTGTAAGAAATTACCACTTGCGGAACCACCAGGTTCGTGTAGAATCAGCAAAGCATATTCTTCGAGGCTTCCAGAGAATTCACTGGTCAACATTGACGTAACTTCAACGTTTTCATCTCGCTCGATTACGTTTTTTACTGCCGCTACATCTGGATGCGGAGCATTTGCAAGTAATAAGATTTTACTTCTCGAATCAATTACTTCAACATAGAATGACCATTTGTTGTTTTCGTAAGAAGATTCGTTCGCCAAAGATTCAAGTTGAACGGTGTAGTTCACAAATCCTATCTCTGTTGCTTCCAACATCAATGAGACATGTGTGAAGTCCAAGTTTCCATCGGTATACGAAATAGGCTTCGAAGCAATTTTCTTTCCGTCCTTGTAGATTGAAACTGAACTGGCAGTCTTTCCTACTCGCGCCGCTTGAATATCCACCTCCACTGGAAACTGGTTTCTGTAAAACGCGATATCGTTGACAGCAACATTTCGAATCACTTGATCTCTCTTTCTAATCGTGTCGCCCATTCCAACAGTGAAAATTGGGGTCAGTGCGATTTTTTCCGCTGCATACGTTGGATCACTTCCTTTGTTGAAGTTCCCATCAGAAATGAAACAGATTCCACCAATATTTTGATTGTAGTATTTGGTGAATAGTTCTTCAAATCCTGCATTCAGGTTAGAGAAATGGTCAGAATAAGTGGGTTTATCTTTAGAAAAGTCGTTCCCTACCGAATATTGAACCACATCAAACTTATCCTTGTAACGTTCCTCTAACTTCTTTGTGAAATTGCCGATTTTATTCTTAACCTCAGAACTATCCTTGTAATTCAAGACAGAAGTTGAATTATCAATCAGTGTAATAAAAACGGGTTTTTCGGATCTATGCTCAACCGATTCCAGTAATAATCCAATCAGCAATACCCCTATAACAAACAGGGCCAAACTTCTCAAAGCGATGAGTCCGCGTTTCATCCAAATAGAAATCTCTTCTAACCCCTTCTGCTTTCGGTAATACCAAAATGCGATGAGTACAGAAATGATTGCCCAAGGGATGAGCCACCAAATAGAAATATCAGAGAAAAACTTCATGCGATCTCAAAAATAACAAACTCGTTGACAACCTGACAAAAAAAAGCACCCCACCAAATAAATGGTAGGGTGCGCGTAGTAGATTAGTAGTAGCTCAATGCTATTACTTATCCGTAAAGTTTTTCATTGTGTAAGAGACTCCTAATCCAAGAACTGATTTAAATTGAGTTCTAGGTCCAGTGTTTCCATCACTATCTGTAATTCTGATGTCATCATCGTAAATCAAGTTCCACAAGAGAGATGCAGAGAACCAGCTGTTTACCTTGAACGAGAACAAAACTTCAGCGTTGACATCAATGTTTTGTGGGTTCTCGATGTAGTTTGAGAACAATTCTAACTTCGATTTCATTTCAATGTTCTTGAATAGCTCTTTGTTGTACTTCATTTTGAAGTACGCCCCGAACTCACCACGGAATGTTTCTCCTGCAGCAACTCCGAAAGATCCGGCTGCGGATAAAGTTGGATCCGTAACAAAAGTCATTTTAGATGCTAATGGCGAAAGGAAAGCAGAAAAGTTGTCATTTGGTGTATAATCAATACCCAACGATAGATTCACATAACCAGGCGCCATGAAATTTGAAGTTCTCACTAATGATTCATCTAATCCTTCAATGAATTGAGTACGGAAAGATCCTAGCAACGATAAATAGTAGTGTTCTTTTAATCTGTATCCAAAATTTGTAGCTAATTCTAAACGGTCATCAGTCTTTTGTAAATCATTTCCAGTTGACTGATCCAAGTATTGCATTCCTCCTAGTGCAGCTCCAAGATCGTTATCCCATTTAAGGTTACCCTTTTCATACTTCGCTGAAGCAGCAACATAGCCCAGTAATGAAATGTTATTTCGTCCACCCGCGTTCCAGTTAACAAACGAACTTTGCGTTCCATTTACACCGTAAATCGCTTTCAATCTCCAGTTAGAAGAGATCGTATCTCCTTGTGCCTGTGCACTTGATAATGCCATTGAAGCAAATAACGCAACAATTAGGTTCTTTTTCATTTTTGTTGTTTTCATTTTCAATAGCAAATTTAATACTCTCCTTTTAACAGATGATAACGAAGCCCAGTTTTTCTGTCAATTGCAGGAAAATTAGGGTGAATAGTACAATAACTGAGTCCCCAACAGTCGTTTTTTATTATTACTTTCGTGGCTCAAAACAAAGATATTACGATGAGTAAAGAAGTTTATATAGTATCGGCAGTTAGAACACCAATGGGAAGTTTTGGTGGTGCACTTTCAAGTGTTCCTGCAACGAAGTTAGGATCAGCTGCAATCAAAGGAGCGCTTGCTAAAGCAGGAGTTTCTCCAGATGTAGTAAATGAAGTATACATGGGTAATGTTCTTCAAGCTGGTTTGGGTCAGGCACCTGCACGTCAGGCGGCAATTTTCGCTGGTATCAGTGAAAATGTTCCTTGTACAACAGTGAATAAGGTATGTGCATCAGGAATGAAAGCATTGAGTATGGCTGCACAATCCATTATTGCAGGAGATAACGATGTTGTTGTTGCTGGAGGAATGGAGAACATGAGTTCGGTTCCACATTACTACAATGCGCGTAAAGCAACAAAGCTTGGTAACGTGAAAATGATTGATGGAATGGTAAACGATGGTTTGACTGACGTTTACAATGAAGTTCACATGGGAGTTTGCGCTGATAAATGTGCAACTGAAAATGGTATCACAAGAGAGGATCAAGATAACTTCGCAATTGAATCATACAATCGAGCTGCTGCTGCATGGGATGCTGGTAAATTCGATGAGGAAATTGTTCCTGTTGAAGTACCGCAACGTCGTGGCGATGCAATTATCGTAGATAAGGACGAGGAGTACACAGCCGTTCGAATGGAAAAAATCCCTCAACTACGTGCAGTATTCACCAAAGAAGGAACAGTTACAGCAGCAAATGCTTCAACATTAAATGACGGTGCATCAGCATTAGTTTTGATGAGCAAAGAGAAAGCAGATGAACTTGGTGTTACACCAATCGCTAAGATTGTTGGATACGGAGACGCTGCTCACGAGCCAGAATGGTTCACTACTGCTCCATCGAAAGCAGTTCCTGTTGCGTTGAAGAAAGCTGGTTTGTCTACTTCAGACATCGATTTTTGGGAATTGAACGAAGCATTTTCAGTTGTTGGAATTGTTAACACGCAAAAATTAGGATTAGATCCTGCTAAAGTTGACGTAAATGGAGGAGCTGTTGCTCTCGGTCACCCACTTGGAAGTTCAGGTTCTAGAATCATTGTAACATTGATTAACGTGCTGAAACAGAACGGAGGAAAGTACGGAGGTGCTGGAATTTGTAATGGTGGCGGTGGTGCTTCTGCGATGATTATCGAGAACGTATAGCCAAACAGATTTATACAGAGACCCCATTTCGATTACGATCGAATGGGGTCTTTTTTTTGCTCTTACCTATTTTGCTTGAGTAAAATTTGTAAATTAGTTCACCATCCAAACCGTAAACCATATGATCGATAACGTCCGTTTTCAAAAAAGTGAAGAGTATATCGAAGTAAAAGATGGAAAATACTTCGTGAACATTGAGATGTCAACCTCAAAGGGAAAAGATTCCATTTTGATTGATCTTCCTGCACTAGAAATTCATTCTTATGCGAGTCGAGAAGATAAAATAGATCAAGAAATTCATGATGCGATACTTTCATTTATTCATCATTGGATTAAAGTGAAGGGCGAGCAGTTATTCGTTGAACACATGAACTCTCTCGGGTTCGAAAAGAAATCCATTGAAGCGGCAATTGAGCCAACCGTGTTTGCAAAGAGAGCATCAACTTTGAGTAGTTACTCAACGGACAAAACATTGAAAAAATATTCTGAAGAATTTGAATTGGCGTAATTCTCAGAAACTAATTAATCACTATCAAAAACTACTCAAATGGCACGCGACTTCGCAAAAGATTCAAGAGTTTTCAACTTAAAAGATGACTTGGAACAAATTTCAAACTTGTACCATCCTCACCAAGGAGAAGTACAAAACTTCTTGCGTTCCCAAAATGGATCGGGTAATTTACTTGGAGTATTGAACGAACAAGTGTACGAGCTCATTGCCGACAAGCTTGAATACTCCGTTCCTAAATAAAATTAATTGTTCTTTTAAGCCAATTCCAATAAGGAATTGTACACCGTTTCATACTGTGTCACCACAGAATTCAGGTCGAATTCACGTGCACGATTCTGAGCATTTCGTCTGAACTGCATAAGTGTTTCTTCGTCCTTGAAGATATCGAGCATGTTCTTGGCCATGTCCTCAACATCACCAACATTAGATAGATATCCCGTTACGCCATGAAGATTCACTTCAGGGATACCTCCTGTGTTTGAAGAGATTACAGGTACTCCAACCGCCATTGCTTCAAGTGCGGCAAGACCAAAACTTTCCGTCTCCGAAGGAAGTACGAATACATCGGCGATTTCCAATACATGCTGCGTATCAGTTACTTTACCGAGGAATTTCACACGTTCGCAGAGATCCAATTCGCGACAAAGTTCCTCCAGCTTATACCTTTCTGGACCATCACCCACCAATAACAAATGAGATGGTTTCACTTTATTTACTCTTTGAAAAACTCTCAAAACATCCTCCACACGTTTCACTTTACGAAAATTGGATACGTGACATAAGACGAACTCATCATCCTGAGCATAACGCTCACGTAGAGAACGGTCGATCTCATCAAGGTCTGCAGGAATCTTAATAAAGTTTGGTATTACTTCAATTGGGCGCGTTGTTGAAAAGTGCATGTACGTATCTTCTTTCAAACTTTTCGATACAGCAGTAACGGCATCAGATTCGTTTAAACAGAATGTAATCACTGGTTCGAAGGATGGATCTCTCCCCACAAGTGTGATATCAGTTCCGTGCAAAGTAGTCACAAATGGGATATCAACTCCTTCGGATTTCAAGATCATCTTCGCCATAAAAGCTGCAGATGCGTGCGGAATAGCATAATGTACGTGAAGAATATCCAAGCCCTCATGTTTGACAACGTCCACCATCTTACTGGCAAGTACAGTTTCATACGGTTGGTATTCGAAAAGTGGGTAATCTGAAACCGCCACTTCATGATACGTTACATTCTCGCGAAAAGAGCCCAAACGGACTGGTTGAGAATACGTTATAAAATGAACGTTATGTCCTTTTCTAGCGAGTGATTTCCCTAACTCCGTCGCTACTACTCCACTCCCTCCAAACGTTGGGTACAATACAATTCCTATCTTCATTCTGTCTAATCTGTTTGCAAAAATACAGTTTTATATATCTTTTAGACGACGATAAATCGTGAAATCGACAATCTTAACTGTTAAATACGCGAACGGTAGAGCTGCAAGAATATCTATCGAATAATGTACGCGTTGAATCATCAAAAGAACACCCAATATTAGTCCAATAACGGCAAAAAACCACTTCCATTTCCGCGTTTGAAAGAATACCAAGCATACCAAGGCCGTATGCCCACTAAAAAACAGGTCTGAATCTATTGTCCCTTGGTAAATGAAAGTGTTCAGGAACGGATCCTCTAAGAAAATGATTGTTTCAGGTTCCTTCAGAGGAAGTACAGTAAGCGTTAATGTTCTGAACATAAGCAACAAGCCATAAGAAAATGCCATTTTGCTAGCGAAGTACTTCTCTTTTCTGTTTAGGATTATGTACGCGATAATCGTACCATAGGTAATTGTGAAAATCGGAATGGAAACATCTTTTGCCGGCAAAACCCAAAAAGCTGGATCATCGAAATACCAAAGTAAACGATCCACACGTGATTCGTGAAATGTTAAGAACAACGAAAACGACACTGCACATACGAGCAGGAATAGTAGGGATGCAATTAGTAGGTTCTTTTGAGTCTTCATCGAGTTTAAGGTAACACTAAATGTGGGAAATTAATCCCAGATTCCATTGGATTCAGTCAAGATTACTGGTTCTTTATCGGTTACTAATATCGTTTGTTCATGTTGCGTAACATATCCACCCTTATTTCCTACTAGAGTCCAACCATCATTCAATTCAACAGCTATGGTCGATTTGGTAGCGATAAACGTCTCTATGGCAACAGTCGTGTTCTTTTTGAACCTTTCTTTGTTCGTTTTAACTCGGTAATTCAATATATCCTCTGGGGCTTCATGCAAACTTCTGCCTACTCCATGCCCTGCTAGATTCTTGATTACCTTCAGTTTATACTTCTTTGCTTCGTTTTCAATTACAGCACCGATGTCCGAGATTTTACCCCCTCCTTTAATCTGAAAAATTGCCTTTCTCAAAATCTCTTTTGATGCATCAACCAATGGCTGATGGTTGTGTATGTCTTCGCCAAGGACAAATGAGCCGCCGTTATCTGCCCAAAAATCATTTAGCTCAGCCGAAACATCAATATTTATCAAATCCCCATTCCTTAGAACTTTATCACTTGATGGTATACCATGTGCGGCTTCTTCATTTACACTGATGCAGGTGTGCCCCGGGAATCCGTAGGTTAAGTAAGGAGCTGACTTTGCGCCATACTTCTTAAGTATTTCACCTCCATAATCGTCGAGCTCTTTTGTTGTCATTCCAACTTTGGCGTATGCCCGCATTAGCTTAAGCGCAGTCCCTAATACCTCGCTAATTTCTTTCATCCCCAATAATTCACTCTCACTAGTTATTGACATATTCTCAACTTATTTAAGTTCTATAAATTTGCTTGCTGAACTGCTTCGTAGATCACACGCTGAATTTCAGTACGCGTACTCATTTTCACAAGTAACCAATTCTCAGCATCGGGATAGACGCGGTTAGACAAGAATACATAATTAATTTCATTTACAGGATCGGCCCAAGCCAGAGTCCCTGTAAATCCAGAGTGACCAAAGCTAGCACCAGAAGCGCCATTGTGACTTGGTCCTCCCTTACCATTCGTGGTTGGTTTGTCGAACCCTGCCCCCCTTCTATTCTTGGAATACTGTCGTTTTGTGTACTTGCCAATCACTTCAGGAAGGATGTATTGAGTCCCTCCATAAGACCCATTATTCAAAAACATTTGCATCAGGGAAGCCATATCTCCCGCGTTCGAAAACAAACCAGCGTGACCGCCAACTCCACCTATCATCGCTGCACCAGGATCATGCACGTGCCCATGGATCAATTGCTTTCTGAAGATTTTATCATCTTCTGTCGGTGTAATTTTCGATAATGGGAAATACTCTAATGGTTTGTAGCGCATATAGCGCAACCCCATAGGCTCGTAGATTTTAGACCTAGTGAAATCTTCCATTTTCTGACCGCCTTGCTTCTCAACTATTTTCTTCACGAAGTAATAACCCAAATCAGAGTATTTGTATCGCTTAGACTTCAGTGGTGTTCTTAAAATTCGCTGATAAATAGTATCTGTGTATGCTCGTTGAATCCAAAGATCGTCAGCTACAGGTACATTCATCAAAGTAGATTTCATAGGAGCATACCACTGTTTACTAGGTTGAGTGCCATCCAAAGTCCTTTTGTAAAAAGGTATCCATGCAACCAATCCCGATTGATGTGCGAGCATACTTCTCAGTACTATATTGGAATACCCCGTATTGGCAGTCAGCTCTGGTAGATATTCACCCAACTTTGAGCTCAGGTCGAACTTCCCTTCGGAATCGAGTATCATTAGAGATGACGTAGAAGCTGCAATTTTTGTGATGGATGCGATATCATACAAGTCTGTATTTTTCACTTCTCGTTTCTTATCGTATGTATGATATCCGTATGCTTTTCTCCAAATCACTTTTCCTTTTACCGCAACAACAACTTGACATCCTGGAAATGCTCCAGCGTCCATTCCTTTTTGAACGATTCGGTCTATCTCCATCAGTTTTACTCGGCTAATTCCTAGCTCTTCAGGTTGAGACTCTTTCAATCGACCAGACCATTCTACTTTGATTCCGTGGTTTCTCCCATAAGAATCATTCATCGTCATTGGTAGCTTCCCTGTCGAAGCGAAAGTTCCCATTAAAAACTGCCCCATGCGATCTTGCGCCAAAGCATGGTTCTCATAGCCTAAAACGACTGCGTCAAATTTATTTAGATTGGCTTTCCTCAATCCAAGAGGGTTTCCAAAAAAGGCCAAAATGTTTTTCTTTTCCGGTAGATTGTTCACCCAATTTTGCCATCCTTTAGGCAAGCCGTAGTCGTTTCTGGAACGCACCGTATTACTGTGAAGTGCTGTTATGATGATGTCGTATGAGTTCAAGGTGTCACCTAGTCGTTTTTTGGCTTCATCAATCGTGTAGAAATGAAAATGATCAATTGGGGCCACCAAATTCATCCCTTCTTTCAAGTTTCTGGTGTTCGTTCCGATGCTAACATGCGCAATGCGCTGATCGAATCGTTTGATTGGCAATGCTTCATTTTCATTCTTCAGCACTGTAATCGCCTTCTCATAGACTTGCTTCTTTGCCAGTTCAATCTCAAAATCGTTATAATTTCTAACCACTTTTGGATTGATGATCGCTTTGTACTTTGCGTTAAGCACCTTCTTACAACGAGCATCGATTTCGTCCATAGAAATCTCACCAGATTCCACTTTCAATTTAATGGCTTGAATGGCATCTTCTACACTTTCAGGAAAAAGTAAAATATCACATCCTGCCTGAAACGCTTTTACTACAACCTCCGTCTTTCCATATCGATCTGCTACAGCTTTCATATTCAAGGCATCACTAATAACGAGTCCTTTGAAGCCGAGTTGACCTTGTAAGTAGTCCTTAATGATCACTGGACTCAAACTACTTGGTGTACCTGTAGAATCTAAGGCGGGAACGCTTAAATGGGCAATCATGACGCTTGCCGTACCTGCTCTTATCCCAGCTCTAAATGGCGGAAAATCAATCGCATCAATGTGGGCATAGGAATTCTCAACCACGGGCAGCGCGTAATGAGAGTCGGTTCCTGTGTCTCCGTGACCAGGGAAATGCTTAACACTTGTCAAAACGCTCTGTTGCTCCATCCCTTGAACAGCAGCCTTTACATGCGAAGCAACTGAAATTGGATTTTCACCAAAGGACCTGAAACCGATTACTGGATTATTAGGATTGCTATTTACATCTGCTACAGGAGCAAAATTCATGTGAACACCAATGTCGCGACATTCCTCAGCGATCATTTTAGCAATTGTTTTCGTTAATGCTGGATCATTGGCCGCTCCAATAGTGTAGTTGTATGGAAATCTATCCTCACCAAACAAGCGCATCTGCACACCCCACTCCGCATCCATTCCTATCAACAAAGGAACATCAGCTTTTGCTTGAAAGCGATCAATAATATTCTTCATGTTGATTCTTTGCCCTTGGAAGAAGATCATTCCGCCAATGTGCTGTTGTGTCACCAAAGAGTCTAAATGCGCGTAATGTTCCTCTCCTCGATTCGAATAAGCTGCCACCATGAAAAATTGACCGATTTTCTGCTCTAATGTCATTTTCTCCAATTCGGTACTTACCCATGTCGTTTTGCTTGGGATTTTCGCCTTAATTTCAGGACTGCTCACCACAAGAGAAAGCGACAAAATTCCAGTGAATACCGAAGCAATAACAGCAAAAGGTCTTAAAGAGAGCTTATTTTTCATATATTCAAAAATACGGCTTGTTGTACTGGTAATCATGTCGCTGGTTTTAACTTATCCACAGTAGACAATCAAAAACTTTTCCAAAGTAAAACTGTCGCATTGTCATGAGCTTCAATTAAGGTATGTTTTTTGATGCCATGTTAGTCGTCCAACGAGGGAATAATTGTTAATTTTGATACACGATTATGAAGTTTCGATTTTTAAATAATACGCTTGAAAACAGGCGATTTGATTACAATCCAAGGTATTACGATGAACGTAAGGAATCTCTTACGCAAAAAAAGGAGTACTATGATAAAATGAAGTCTGGTGAATTATCGGATGATGATCGCCGTACAGCATTTAGAGAAAACTTCAAAAGTGAGCTGTCTCGCGGTGAATACCGTCAAGGACAGAATCGCTCTGCCAATATCCGTGTAATTCTTTTAATCGTTGTCATTGTTGCCTTGGGTTATTTCGTTTTTAACGGATTGGATGATGTCGATACCATCGTAAATAAACTGTGGTAACCAACTATGAGTTTGATACAATTACTACCCGATCACATTGCGAATCAAATTGCTGCTGGAGAGGTTATCCAACGTCCAGCTTCTGTTGTTAAGGAATTAATGGAAAATGCCATTGATGCCGGAGCAACAAAAATCGATGTGAACATCAAAGAATCAGGGAAAGCGTTAATTCAAGTCGTCGATAACGGAACTGGAATGAATGCTAAAGATGCACTTCTGTGTTTCGAGCGGCATGCGACAAGTAAAGTTCGTAAAGCGGATGATCTGTTTTCACTTGTTACAAAAGGATTCCGTGGAGAAGCTTTGGCTTCAATTGCTGCTATTGCGCATGTTGAAATGCGAACACGCTTAGAGTCTGATCCTACTGGGAATCAAATCAATATTGAAGGAAGCAAGGTCGTTGGGAATGTAGAGGCTGTTTGTCCTCACGGAACGTCGTTTGAGATTAAGAACTTGTTCTACAATGTTCCTGCTCGAAGAAACTTCTTGAAATCGAATCAAGTAGAGTTCAGACATATTCAAGACGAGTTTGAGCGCGTGGCTCTCGCCCACTCAAATGTACACTTTACGCTTCATCATAATGATTCTGAGATACACAACTTGACGCCTGGCGTCCTTCGTAAGCGCGTAGTGGATGTTTTAGGTAGAAAAACGAATGACCGTTTGGTGCCAATTGAAGAATCGACTGACATTGTCGAGTTGAAAGGATTCGTTTTGAAACCGGAGTTCGCTCGTAAAACACGCGGGGAACAATACTTGTTTGTGAACGATCGATTTTTTAAGAGTCATTACTTCAATCATGCAATTAATAAGGCGTTTGAAGGATTATTGAAGGAGCGAACTTTTGCTAGTTACTTCTTATTCTTGACTGTTGATCCACAGAAAATTGATGTGAATGTCCACCCTACTAAGACCGAAATCAAGTTTGAAGAGGAAAAGTACATCTACTCCATTCTTTTGAGTAGCATTCGTCTGGCTCTTGGGAAATACAATATTGCTCCAACCCTCGATTTCGATCGGGAAACAAGCTTTGACTTGCCCTCAGAAATGAAATCGAAACCGATTAGTGAGCCCACAATCAAAGTAAATCCTGATTACAACCCTTTTCACAGCAATTCAAGCAAACCGACATCAAGTAGCGCTTCAAAAGGAAAGAAATCAGAAAATTTCACCACGGCAATCAATAAGCATGGATTCGGAACAAAGGAAGCCAAAACTGCCGATTGGGAGAACTTTTATTCAGTTGAAGATGTAGCAAAAGAGGAGGAACCGGCACCTCTAATTGAAGAAGAAACAACTCCTGGAATTTCGCAATTCTTAATAAAAGGAAATTATATTTTTACTCCAAGTAAGTCTGGATTTATGGTGATTCATGCTCGTAGAGCATATGAACAAATACTTTACACAGATTTAATTAACTCATTCATTACAAACCCTGTAGAATCTCAAACACTGCTATTTCCAATTGAAAAAGAACTCTCAAAAGATGAGATGACCTCATGGGAGAGTAACGCAATGATGTTAAAGCAACTAGGGTTTACTGGCGAGCTTAAGGATGGTGAAATACACCTGTCAGCTGTGCCGAGCGTTTTACAAGACGAAACAATTCAAAAAGCTTTGGATAGAATTATTGAAACGATCGCTCACCGAGAGATTGATAAAGGTGAAATAGCGCATGAATTGGTTCATTCAATTGCGAAATCCGCGGCAATGAAAAAGATGAATTTGAACTCTATGGAAGCAGTAAATGATATCATAGAGCGCCTATTCCAATGTGAGAATCATGCTTATACACCAGGAAACAAACAGATTATTGACACGCTTTCTTTGGAAAGTATAGATGAAAAATTTAGATAGATGCTGAATCAGATAATCAGAAATATTCCAGATGTCACGAAGAACTTGGTGATTCTGAATGTACTCATGTTCTTGGCTACGGTTGTTTTGCAATCGCAAGGAATCATTTTAAGTTTTCAGTTAGGGGTTTACTATCCCGGATCTGACCTATTCGAGCCGTACCAGATTATTACTCACATGTTCATGCATGGTGATTTTACTCACCTTCTGTTCAACATGATTGTTTTGATTTTCATTGGATCGAAGCTCGAACAAACTTGGGGTAAGAAGCGCTTTTTCATTTTTTACTTTGTGACAGGTATAGGAGCTGCACTTTTGAACTGGGTTGCTCAAGGAGTTGAATTGTACCAACTAACAGGAGAGTTGTTCCCTGAAGCAAACTATACGGAATTGCAGTTGCTACCAGATGGTGTTCAGTGGTTAGGAACGTTAAAGTCGAACAGCATTCTTCAGATCTACTTCTTAGGAGGAGTTGGAGCTTCTGGCGCTTTGTATGGGCTGCTAGCAGCCTTCGCTTTGCTGTACCCAAATACGGAGATTCAATTACTATTCCCTCCTATTCCAGTTAAAGCAAAATGGCTTGTATTATTTCTAGTAGCCAGTGCTATTTACATGGCGTACCAAAGAAACCCGAATGACAACGTTGGACATTTGGTCCATCTTGGAGGAGCCCTTGTTGGGTTTATTATGATTCAAATCTGGAAACGCGACAGAACAAATTTTTATTAAATCAATGCAACAACAAAGATCAATTATAGATGAAATAAAGCACCAGTATAAAACTGGCGGCGTTATGATGAAGCTAATCTTTATCAATGTCATCGTGTTCTTGGTGATCAACTTGATAGGAGTAGCAGGAAGACTTGCTGGTGGCGACACACAAATCTTACTTGACGGGATTGTTTACGATGTATTCACGGTTCAAACGAGCCCGAAAGCATTCTTTACGCATCCTTGGGGACTAATCACCAATATGTTCTCCCATCAAAATATCTTCCACCTTTTGTTCAACATGATGCTGTTGTATTCTTTCGGGAGAATGTTCACTCAGCTTTTCTCTCAAAAGAGATTACTCTACACATATCTAATGGGTGGGATATTTGGGGCCTTATTCGAAATAGGATCTACCATCTTTCCAACTATTTCAACGACAGCTGCTCTTGGAGCGTCTGGCGCAGTTATGGCGATTATTTTTGCTGTTTCAATGCACAAGCCACAGATGGAAGTAACACTCTTTGGAACGTTTAAACTGAAATTATGGATGATTGCAAGCGCATTGTTTCTTGTAAGTTTCTTAAGTTTAGGTGTAAAGAACGAAAATGACGTGACTGCACACTTCGCTCACATTGGTGGAGCAGCGCTCGGTTTCCTGTCAGTTCAGCAGTTAAAAAGTTCAACTAATATTGTTAGTATGGCATCAAGATTTGGAGATTGGTTCCTCAGTTTGTTTCGTAAGAAGCCTAAATTTTCTGTTGATAAAGGTGATACACGACGAATGTCAGATGAAGATTACAATCTAGATAAAAAGCAACGACAAGAAAAGGTCGACAGGATTTTGGACAAAATTTCGAAGTCAGGTTACGAATCTCTTTCAAAGAAGGAAAAAGATTTCTTGTTCAAGCAGAGCAAGTAATGCAATGAAACAGTTGAAGCGCATATTTCGACTAAAGAACTTCCTAATTCTCGGTTCGGTTTTATCTATCATTGCACTCCTACTCTCGTACCTGAGTGTATTTGTACACCCGGAAACCATTCGCTACATTCCCATTTTTGGCCTCGGATACTTGATTATTCTGGGTATTCACCTACTCCTTCTCTTTGTATGGATTTTCATGAAATCGAGGGCTTGGCTTCTAATCATGTTCGGTATTTTGCTGCTTGGTGGAAACCTTCATTTTCGCTCAATTTCTATCGGATGGGATGATGAAAACACGCTGAAATCAGAAGAGTACAAGGTGTTAAGCTACAACGTTCGATTGTTTGACGTATACAATCAAGATCCTGCGAAAGCCAAGAAGAATAAGAAAGCTATTTTTAACTTCCTCGAGTCGAGTAAGGCAGATATCTACTGCTTTCAAGAGTTCTATCACCAAGATGGTTCAGACGAATATAACACGAAAGAAATCCTTAGTGATCGACTGAATACACCTTATCATCATGCCCGATTGTCCGTCAGCGATTATAGAAAACAATCATTTGGCGTTGCGATATTCTCTAAGTATGAAATTGTCAGTCAAGGTGAAGTGAGCTTTGACGAAGTTGAAAAAACGTTCAACTATTGTATTTATGTTGACATTGTAGCGAAAAAAGACACTGTTCGAATTTACAATGTACACCTGCAGTCGATTCATTTCCAAAAGGACGACTACGCCCTGTTTAATGAGGACAATCCACAAGCGTCAAATGAAAACTCTCAAGCCTTCAAGCTGTTGAACAAGGTGTTAGATGCTTATCCAATACGCGCTGAGCAAGCAGTCAAGTTGACTGAACACATGAAGTTATCCCCTCATCCAATTATTGTTTGTGGTGATTTCAATGATGCGCCTATGTCCTACACCTACAATCAATTCCATCGATTCTTAGAAGATGCCTTTCTGAACACCTCCTTTGGAATTGGTCGAACATATGCTGGAAAAGTGCCTGCAGGAAGAATTGACTACATTTTCTATGATGAATCCATGGGTTCTAGTAATTTTGTCATCCAAAAGGAGAAATTGAGTGATCACTACGCCATCAGTTGTTCCATTTTCAAAAAGGAGTAAATGTTATTAGAAATTAACGAGCACAACATAGACCAACGATCGATTGATATCGTTGTGAAAGCACTTCAAAAAGGAGCGATAATCATCTTTCCTACTGATACTGTATATGCAATGGGCTGTGACCTCAGAAACAAAAAGGCCTTGAAGCAACTGGCTGCACTGAAAGGGATTAAGTTAAGCAAATCTCGATTCTCCATTATTTGCTCGGATTTAAGTAACCTCTCTGATTACGTAAAACAGTTAAGCCGTCCGACGTATAAACTACTCAATCGTACGCTGCCAGGGCCATTTACATTTGTATTGAACGCAAACAACGAAGTTCCTAAAATGTTCGATACTAAACGAAAGGAAATTGGTATTCGAATTCCAGACAACAACATAGTAATAAGCATTGTGGAAAGCCTTGGAAACCCATTGGCTACGACATCTTTGCACGATGTCGAGGATGAGATCAAGGACTACTTTGTTGATCCATATGAGATCTATCAACGCTACGATTCTAAGGTAGAGATGATTATTGATGGAGGTTATGGAAACCTAGAAGCTTCGACTATCATTGATTGCACTGGAGTTGATCCCGAAATTATTCGTCAAGGGATTGCTGAAATTGAACTTTAATATGATTTCTCGTAGTTGAGTGTTTCGTGTGATCTATTTCGTCATATTGCGATATAGATTTATTGCTATATTCAACAACCATCCTCGGTGAGTCACAAATCAAACCAACACGATCTGTTGGCAATTTGTTTCATTCGCTAAATATTCAACTATCTTCGATTCGAAAATATTCAACAATGATTCTAATAATCGACTGCGGAAGCAACAAAACGAAGTACATCGATCAGATCGTTTATGAACACATGGATACAAGGCTGACTTCCTTAATGGACTTTGAAGACTCGCATTTAGAAGGCGTTCAAGGTGTAATTTTATCTGGCGCCCCTCTCCTAGTGACTGAAATTGACACAAAGCCCTATCAAGATAAAATGAAATGGATTCTAACCACAAAACTTCCTGTTTTTGGAATCTGTTTTGGCCATCAACTTATTGGGATTTTACATGGAGCTTTCCCCAATAGAATGCGCGAAGATCGTGATTGGCAAATCATTGAGCCCATCGAAGACAGTCCATTATTCAATCGATTACCTAATGAGTTTAGAATGATGGAGGATCACTGCGAAGCAATTTCAATCCCTCCAGGATTTGTACTGACAGCATCTTCTGATGCCTGCGTGAATGAAGCTATGCAACACAAGGAAAAACCACTCTACGGTGTTCAATTTCACCCAGAAGTATCGGGGAATCACGGTGCAGTATTACTCGAAAACTTCGTTAAGATATGTGAAGCCAAAGCCCGCGTTTAATAATCCCTGCCGTAACTTTCGTTCATTTCAATTTCCTTCCTGCGGAGCTCTCCCTTTTCAAACTTGAACCTCAATGGCGTTTCTTCATAGAAAAAGCGATACACTCTTATAAGTTCACTTTTAGTTGAATCCGTTTGATTGAAAAATTCTTGTTTAACAAGTAATCCTCGGTTATCGTAACTGTTTTTAATCTCTATTCTACTCGGGGCATTATCGTGAAGCGTATCAAACCTGTCTCCCATTGAAGCATCTTGGCGATAGTAACGAATGACATTCCCTTTTTCATCATACATGACGCGGATTTCTAATTCTATTTTCCCAGAGTGATCAGTAATTGATACGTATACTTGTTGTCCCTCAAATTGTTTTAACTCTGAAATTGTGGTAACCCTAACTACACTGTCAGCTCTGAAGTACGTTTGAACAGTTGTAATAGTATCACCGTGTTCCTTGTAGTCATACGTAAACAGGGAATTACCAAAAGAACGTTCAACACATCTACCCTTCGTGTCAAAAGCCGAAATTGTTTCATCATCCTCAGGCAAAAGTTTCTCGGAACGAATCATTTTCCCTTTTCTCCATTCAAAGACTCTCTTTTCATGACCAGAAAAATTCTTCCCCTCATGAGTGTACTCACTCAGAATTGAATTTCCATTTATATCAAATTCTGAAGTAAATTCCGAAATCCCTTTGTAATTCTCTTTACAGTAAAAAGTCCGCAAACCAAGAGAACTGTAATTTGAAAAGATCAATTCACTCCCTCTTCCATATTCTATAAATGGATAATTCCCGTGTCCGTCACAACTAATTTGATAAACAACATTCCTCGTAGAGTCAAATTCATATTCTCGAATTTTCCCACTAATACTTTCATGCTCCATACTACCATCTGGCCCGAGATCAGCAAAAACAATCAACGATTGAATGTTGTACTTCTTAATTAGATTAATTTGAAAATGAGAAACTTACAACGGGTCTTCTACCAATATCTGGCTATAGCTGGTTAGATTCAAAAACAGAGAACACAAAAAAAATCCCAAACTTAATATTATCACTTCTACGATGAATAATACGAAGTTAAGGATTCTAACACAGTTGAGTTATTCGTGTCGTTTCTAATGAATAATCAATCTTTTAGTTTGTAACTGATTCGATTGTTGTACTTGTATGATATATGCTCCTGTTTTCAGGTTCAAATAGTTAAGGTATAAGTATTTTTCTCCACTTAAACCTCTAGAGTAAGCTATTCGTCCATCAGAATGTAGAATTTGAAGAACACCAGTATCGTCAGATGGCAAATTAACTTTTAGTTCTTGACCATTACTTGGGTTAGGGAAAATACTGAAATCCTCTCTAATCAATTGAATAGCTACAATATCCGAATAACTTGAGCCTCCATCATAATCCGTTTGCTTCAACCTGAAGTATTCGAATTGCATTGGATTCGATGACGACAGTGAGTAATTCTGAGTTTCTTGTGTAGTACCAGCACCTTTAATTTCATGCATCATTCTCCAGTTGGCACCATCAAATGATCCTTCAATTGTAAAGAAGTCGTTGTTCATCTCTGATACAGTTTGCCAATCAAAATTAACATCTAATCCATTCGCCTCAGTGTTAAAGTGATTCAGTTCAATCGGTAGAAGGACTCCAATAATAAGTGGTCCAAATAAAGAGCCCTCCGATCCTGATCAAACTTCATCTCCACAAATTCGAATACTATGACTTGGTTGACCAACTCCGGTCGATTGAATCGATCCAGTAGATGTAATTATGATTACAGAGCCACATGGTAATCGAAGCTTAGCGCTTGGGCTATCAAATAAGAAAACACCGTCAATAATAATTGTAACTGGGGCTCCAGTAATATTTGTGACTGAAGAAATACTAACTGTATCTCCAACTTCTATTGTAATATTATCTCCTCCTGCGGGGACGGAACCACAAGACCAGGTAGCTGGTGTGTTCCAATTGCCATTTCCGAGAGAATTACAGTTTGCGGCGTTCGAGTTTAAAGAAAATAGTACGGAGGTTACGAATAATGTGATTAACTTCTTCATAGGTCTAGCAATTACGGATTACATTACTAAAACGTTTATAATAGCTGATTGGCTGGCTGTTTAACTGTGTGTACATAGTATTTATCATCCAAAACACCCTTCTGAATGACTGTTCTGTATCTTTAATTGATCAAAATGTACAGGCTGAAGCTCTATAAACGGAACGGTGTGGAAAGATAAATAGAGCCTCTCGATTCTGCGTTGAAATTTCAACGATCTTGCACCATGATATTGAATCGAATTTGGATTGGAATGTTTCTCATAGCCTTCGTCGTTGTTGCCTCGAAGATGATCTTTTGGCAAGATATTGCTGTAATGAAAAACATGATCGATTCCTTATCGTCAGCGGCTAAAGTTGGTTTTGAAATATCACTTTACTTAACTGGAGCTATGTGTCTTTGGTTAGGGATAATGAGAATCGGAGAAAATGGTGGTGCCATGAAAGCATTAACTAAAGCTGTCTCTCCTCTATTCTCTCGACTTTTTCCTGAGATCCCAAAAGGGCATCCTGCAATTGGTTCCATTATGATGAACTTCAGCGCAAACATGCTGGGACTTGACAATGCTGCTACCCCACTCGGCTTGAAGGCAATGACGGAATTACAGGAGCTCAATGAAGACAAAGAGAAAGCTTCTAATGCTCAGATCATGTTTTTGGTATTGAATACTTCTGGATTAACCATTATCCCAGTATCTATTTTTGCATTAAGACATCAGGCTAATTCACCAACTGAAGTCTTTCTTCCTATTTTAATATCAACCTTTATTGCTTCTCTAGCCGGATTAATCTTCGTTTCCATCCGTCAGAAGATTAACCTCTTCAATCGTGTAGTTTTAGGCTACATTGGTACTCTGTCCTTGTTTATCGGGATTCTTCTTTATTATGTCGTTAAACACCCTGAGCATGGTGAAGCGGTCTCTGTAATTGTTGGAGGCGGGCTTATGTTTGGAATCATCCTTGTTTTCATGCTCATGGCGATGAAAAAGAAGGTAAACGTATATGAGTCTTTCATTGAAGGTGCGAAAGGAGGATTTACAGTAGCCATTAAAATCATTCCATATCTAATTGCTATGCTGTGTGCGATTGCTGTTTTTAGAGCATCTGGAGCTCTTGATGGACTATTAGATGGTGTTCGTTGGCTCGTTATTTCACTTGGCGTTACTGTAACCGAATGGGTAGATGCCTTACCAGTTGCATTCATGAAACCACTCAGTGGCAGTGGAGCCCGAGGAGCTTTTGTAGATGTAATGAAAACTTTTGGTGAAGGATCACTGCAAGAACGAATCGCTGCGACGATGCAAGGAAGTACAGAAACTACTTTCTACGTATTGGCGGTATATTTTGGGTCGGTTGGAATAAAAAACGTACGTTATGCAGCAACAGCAGGACTATTTGCTGATTTTGTCGGAATTATAGCCGCAATTATTGTTTCATATATATTCTTCGGATAATGGCGAATTGGTTTAAAAAGAAAAAGCGTGAAATAATCGCAAGCGAATTATCAGGAACGGCTCTGAAAAGAATTGATTATCCAGCAAAAATTATTGTGGCGTGGAGCAAAGCAATTGAGGGGAATGATGAATTCATGTCTTGGCTGAAGGACAATGGCTACGAGGAGTTGTTTATGGCAACCTACGCGATTTATCTCAAAGAAGAAGCGAGAAATTGGCTTCAGGAAAACGGCTATGCACATTTACTTGCAATGATTAATGCTGCCGAAGGCAATGAAAGCGCTCAAAAGTGGTTATTGGTTCATGACTTTGAAGTATTGTACCATATCGCAATGGCTGTGGAGGACGAACAATCTAGTTTTGAATGGATTGGAAAGAATGCACCCGCCGATATTTTTATACTTGCTAAGACCATTAAAAGGATCAAAGATAAAATCGAAGAGAACCACAATGACGTGCATTCTTTTCGAGTAGATATGTAAGAATTTTTTATTGCAAAGGATTGTTTTAGTTTTGCACTACAATTTTGAACAACCGTAATGATAAAGGGAAAAAAACTGATTGTAATTTTGCCAGCTTATAACGCTGCAAAGACCTTGAAAAGAACCTATGATGAGATTCCATTCGACATCGTAGATGAAGTAGTTTTAGTCGATGATAAAAGTAGCGATAACACGTCTGAATTAGGACGAGAAATTGGTATCAAACACATTATCCGTCACGAGGAAAATAAAGGCTACGGGGGTAATCAAAAGACTTGCTACAACAAAGCACTCGAACTTGGAGGAGACATTGTTGTGATGCTACATCCGGATTATCAATACACTCCAAAGCTGATTGAAAGCATGGCGCATTTGATCGCGAATGATGTTTATCCTTGTGTGATCGGTTCTCGAATCTTAGGAAAAGGAGCACTCAAAGGAGGAATGCCTTGGTACAAATACGTTGCGAATCGTATGCTTACGCTTTCACAAAACATCTTGATGAATCAGAAATTATCGGAGTACCATACTGGATACAGAATGTTCTCAAAGGAAGTTTTGGAAGGAATTAACTTCAACATCAATTCAGACGATTTTATATTCGATAATCAAATGTTGGCGCAAATTTTCTACAAAGGATTCGAAATTGCAGAAATTACCTGCCCAACGAAATATTTTGATGATGCGTCTTCTATCAACTTAGCGCGTAGTTCAAAGTATGGAATGGGAGTTCTTGGAGTATCTTGGATGTACTTTTTCAACAAGATAGGAATTGCCAAATCGAAAAGATTTCATTCGTAAGACTTCAGATCTGCATCTCGCTTAAGTGCGAATTTATTTAACTAACTGAAAGAAAGGAATGTCGCTACTCGACCGTATCGCATCGCAACAGAAATGGACCCTAGGTCTACTCGCGCTACTGTCAGGTTTTTTCTTTATTGGATTAGGACATATTCACTTGTTCGATTGGGATGAGATCAACTTCGCTGAATCAGCGCGGGAAATGATCGAAAGCGATAACTACCTGAGAGTTCAAATCAATTACCTTCCTTTTTGGGAGAAACCTCCACTCTTTTTCTGGATTCAAGTCTTCTCGATGAAGCTCTTTGGAATCAATGAATTTGCTGCTCGCTTCCCAAATGCACTATTTGGAGCCTTCTACTTGTTTACATTCTATTTCATTGGTAAACGACATTTTTCTGCGAAATTTGGATTGATCTGGGCATTGATTTTCTTTGCATCCCTCCTGCCTCATATCTATTTCAAATCAGGGATTATTGATCCCGTGTTCAACTTCTTCATCTTTCTTTCGATTTATTTTATGATTCGAGTTTTGGCGAAGGATGGCAAGGCTATATGGAAGCTAGCATTGTTATCAGGGGTTTTCTCTGCATTAAGTGTACTGACTAAAGGTCCCGTTGGTTTTTTACTTCTTGGACTCACTTTGGCCGTGTACCTGATCTACAAACGATTTAAAGTATTTCCGTCAATCAAAGGGATCTTGTTTTTCTTGGTTGGATTTGCGGCGATCATTTCCTGTTGGGTAGCACTGGAAGTTTCTCAAAATGGATGGGATATCCTCTGGCAATTCATCGAATACCAAATAGAATTATTCCGAACGCCAGTAGCAGGGCACGAACAACCTTTCTATTATCATTTTATAGTAGTTGGACTGGGATGTTTTCCAATGTCCGTTTTGGCAATCCCACTCTTTTACCAAAAGAAGGATGAAACTCCATTAGACTTGCGCCGTTGGATGCTCAGTCTGTTCTGGGTTGTGCTGATTCTATTCAGTATCACAACGACTAAAATTATTCACTATTCGTCGATGACGTATGCTCCGCTTTCCTTTTTAGCAGCATTGAGCATTTATCGGATGATTTCCGGTGAAATTGAAATCAAGAAATACGTTCGAATTTCATTCTTGATTATCGGAGGGATAGTTTCCTTGGCCATGCTGGTAATTCCTATCATTTTGATGGAACAAAACTGGCTTTTGAGTATTACTGAGGACCCATTCGCCGTCAAATTAATTGAAAACTCGCCTACTTGGACATTCATCGACATGATTGGTGGAATTATTTTTACGGCGGGATTTGTTGCAGGCTTCATCTACTTGAGAAAAGGGAAACTTGGTGAAATGTTGATTTCCTTAGTAATTGGGACATCTGTTTCACTGTTGGTTATCTTATTTACCGTCATGCCCAAAGTTGACCAATTGACGCAAGGCGACGCCATTTCAATGTATGAAGAGCTGGAAGGCGAAGACTGCTACGTTGAGTCACTACGGAAAAGCTATGCTCAATATTTTTATGTCAAAGCGAAGCCTGGATTACGTTCAAAAGAGCAAGATTTGGAATGGATGCTTCGTGGAGATATCGACAAGCCAGTCTACATCGGGACGCGCTATAACCGTACATTCTTGGATGAAATTGGTGGTTTTGAAATCATAAAGGAAAAGGGCGCTTTCAAGTTGTACCGACGCCTTCCGAAAAAATCAAACTAACATGAACTTTAGTAGTTACATTTCCTTGATCGTGACAATTATCCTTTATGTTGGAACCTTGATAGTAAACTCTGTAGATTTCGTTCTAGCTGACCAGAAATTTGTGTACGGAGTAGTTGCACTTTCAGTAATTAGTCGTTCCTTACAAAAGAACTTTTCTTTAGGTCAACACTTAAATTTGGCGAGTTGAGCTTTGAGTGATTTTTCCATAAAGTTGTTCATCTGATATGAGGTTACTTGCAAGAGCCAGAAAATGACCTCTTTTTTGAGTT
>CAJQOB010000166.1 GCA_905479845.1 uncultured Flavobacteriales bacterium | reverse complement strand
CTTATACTTTGCCACCAGCAGATAAAATAGTTCCCATTTTAGCGGCGCCATCGTTTAACAAGCCGATGTACGAAACGATTAGAGACAAATCTCTGGACCTTTTAATTCCAAACCTTAACCTGATCACACAGAATACGATTTCTCTTCTTGAAACAAATCAGAAGTTTATAGAGTCATTTATGGTTGGAATTAATCATGAGATGGGACGTGAGCTACTTTGGAGAGAATACCCAACAGATCAGCGAGGTACGTATTTCAAACATTTCTGGGATGCAACGGATTTTGTCGACACAACTGAGGCACTGACAGCTAAAGAATTTGAAGACAAAGTTTCGGATATTGGTTTCATTCACGAATGGCCGAGTAACACAGAGCTTGGAACACATAATAATCGATCGACGGACGGAGGAACAACTCCTGAAGCCCAGTTGGTGTTGGTTATTCGAGGAGATTTATTGAAAAAATATCCGAGTTCAGTCATCTATGCTCAAAGAGCAGAATGGCAGTTAAATGACAGCGATGAACACGATTATTCGAAACCAAGAATTTTGGCTTCAGACACTGAAGAGTATCCTATTTTCGGTGCGAAAATAGATCCAGACATCAACTTTATAGGATTTAACCTTACCGCATGTCAAGTAAAAGGGGATGAAATTGTAGATGAAATGGCACCTCACGGAAGTTATGATCCTGGTTACTTCTTTATTATCAAGGAACGTCCAGGAGAATTGCGATTCGGTTTGGATTTGGCTGATGAAAGTGGAGACGTGACGCCCGCCACATGGAATGATTTACGTTGGGATCATGTAAATAAGGCAAACGGACATATTAGTTTAGATATGAGTACTGTTTCACCAGCAGATGATAAAATACCAGCGACTACAGGACTACAAGTTAATTGGGGAAGTACTTCAACTTCTGCCGACCTCGCAATGGTATCTTTCCAAAACCCCGTGCTAGTAGCTATTCATGCAAAAGAAATGCTAAATGTTGATTGCTCATAGAAGATTATCCTTAACCAAGAAATTGAAAGATTGATGAATACTACTGAAATAAAAGAATACAAGAAATTACAATCCAAGATTCGTAAGGAGAGGGAGAAGTTGGAATCATTTCAATTGTCTCTTCAAGTAGCAACGGAAGACTTGAAAGGTCTAAATGCAATAATTGCAAAGACAGAAGTTGCCGTTAACCTAGTTGAGTTCGAGAAATGTGTGGTAATGTTATCCACGGAACTTGAGCGTTTGGAAGATACCTTGAAAGAGGATAATAAGCAATTGAAAAAAATTGATAAACGCATCGAAAAACATACTCTTCAAGTTAAAACACTGAAAGGAGAATTGGTAACGGATGAGCAAGAATTGTCAACTCTACGTAAAAAATTGCAAACAGCGGAAGGTGAAAAAGAACCAGATAAGGAATTAATAAAAAGCTTGACAAAGCAAGTTAGAGTTGCAAGTAATAAGTTCGATCGAAAACAGGCGAAAGTAAGAAAGAAACAACTTGAGTTAAAAACCTTAAGTACAGAACTTAAGATTTTAACCAAAAAGATAGCGACTTTAGAAGTAAAGAAGGTATCTGTAGAGGAAGAAATAGCCTTTATGACAAAAGCGTTCGCCAAGAACCAAGAACTGCTTGACAGCTTATATGCTGAAAGAACAGAAAAGGAGAAATTCGTCAAGAAAATGACGAGAAAAGTTGTTGCATCGCTTTCTAAATTGGAAGAGTTATATGAGTTATTCAGGCCAATATCGGATCCGAGAACACTGGTCGAAGCATTAGAGGATAGTACACCATTCCTTTTATTCCCCGTTCGATTAGAAACCCGTTTTATGACGGTGAAACATGTGAGGAAAGTTGCCGATATTTCTGAAGTTCCTATTGAAAAAGAATCTTCGAATGTGAGCAAGACAAAGGCTGCGAGTTCAGTGAAAGAGTTGCCAGCAGTTCCAAGAATTGTTCCCCAGAGCAACAAAGTAGTTGAAGATGTTCATGAATTATGGGTGAGAGTTATTCCAGATGACATTGCCGTTCACACGCATGAACCTCGCTTGACTTTAGACGAATTAGAAGTTGGGAAAAGTTATTGGACAGAAGTGTGGCAGGATTTGTCAAATGATGACCTGCGAGTTGCAGCATGGCGAGTTGTTGTAAATAGTTATAGCGCCGAAAGAGCGGCATGGATTATCAAAGAAACAGAACCAACCAACATTGCAATTGATCCACTTCCAACCGATCCTATTTTCCCTTCATTGACATTGAAACCTGGGACATGGACGGACCAGCCAAAATCAAAAATAATGCCCGATCGATTTGTAGCTCGGGTATATACAGATGAAACGAATTTTAGAGAAATAATAGGAAATAATATTCCCGATCCATTGCCCGTTGGAATGAATCCGAGTTCTGCAGATCTGGATACAAGCTTCGAACAACTTGATAAAATCGTTGAGTTTCCGGAAGAACTGAAATGGATGACCGACTTTGAGAAAGCGGAAGAAATTGGGATGGGGATACGCATTCCTCTTGTCGGAAATGAACGACTCGAAGGATTTGAAAAAATGCTTGTTCTTGGCTTAAAACTTTCTGAGAATAAGGAGTCTTCTAAGGCATTAACCGAGGAGCTGTTCAATAATCACCACTACACCAATGGCTTTTCATTGTTACCGCAAGGAACCCCAACCAATAATACCGAAGACGCTCGTTCAGGGTTTAATGGTAGAGAAGTAGGACATGAGGAGAGCGCTGCAACGGAACTAGAAGGTCCTTTATTCGTTTCTGAAACGGATCGATTCGAAAAAACGGATGGACAGTGGTTCTCGGAACTTTTGGGATTATCCAATACTACCTTAGAACATGTTCGATTTGCGGATCGTTACGATCAGCAAGAAGGAATGGCAATGAATGCTGCCCTGTGGCCCGCAACAATGGGATACTATTTGAAGCAAATGCTATCACCGCTGCTTTTGAATAACACGCAAAATGAAATATGTAAGTTTTACTGTGATCACGTGATCGCAAGAGGAAGGGTACCGTCGTTTAGAATTGACAACCAACCGTATGGGGTATTAACGACATCTGCCTTTTCCAAGTGGAAGTTTTCTACGAGCTATCAAAGTCAAAATCCTGGAGTAACCAAGATGGTTGAAAAGGTTTTAAGACCTATTGACGCTGAGTTTGAAAGGTTGGTGAGTAATGTGATTCATGCGCAATCAACAGGGGATGTTCAAGATAATTTCTTGAAAATGTTGGGGCTACATGCGTCTTCAGTAGAATATCATCAGCGATTTGCTTCTGGACAGTTCTTCTCTTGGAACCTATTAAAGTACTTTCAAAATGCACCGAATGATCCCGTACCAGGAACAGAGTTCCCTGAAATGAGTAATACGGTTCCGAACGGGCTTAAAAACATTTACAATAGCTCGGTCGGGTTGAATTTTGCGATTAGCCCTAGAATTTTACAACTACTTTTCATTAGAGATCAACGATTGTTGGATGGTCCGCTAATCGATATGGAGGTACTTCCTTTGTCTGAAACGAGAGGGATTCAATCTTTCCCGGAAACCGAAACGAACTATATTGAGTGGATGCTCATGAGCGATTTCAATCAAATTAGAGCAGAAGATTTTAGCGACATTGTTGATATTACCGCAGGACAAAAACCACCCAAAGCACTCTTGTATTTATTACTTCGTCATGGCTGCTTGCTGGAATACATTAATACGGCTCTTCAAATTTTGCAAGATCAGCAAATCGTTGAGCATGAAGCCGCACTGGAGTTCGAACTTCAAAAGAATGCGGAGGAAGTTGGAATTTCAATAGAAGAAAAGCAAGTATTAACGAATCTGGTTACCGCTGAGGTGACGTATCAATTTGAAAATGATCCAAATCAGGATCCAAGAGCACTTCAACAGGCAATAACGCAAGAACTCAAAATAAGAGAAGCAAAATACAAGGTTGAGGTTTCCAAATGGGACTATCTCACACAAGTACACCGTGAAATAACTGGAGGAAAAACACTTCTTCAATACATCTTGGATGACCTGGTAATTGGAGGTCCAAACACGGGATATCTTCAGAAGATAAAAGGCTCTCTTGAAATCATGAAAGATATGCCTACTGCTCGATTGGAGCGTTGTTTAGCTGAATCGTTAGATACGTGTAACTACCGAATTGACGCTTGGTTGCTAGGAATGGTGAACCAGCGATTAGAAGAGCAAGCGAAAAACAACAGCGCAAACGATACTCAAGGGAACTTTATCGGCTCTTTTGGAATGGTGGAAGGCCTTGAACCAAACGCATCTTTTCCAGGAATCCATATTGTTGAAATTGATGATACCGACGGTTCTCAGAAGTCCTTTGATGTTGTTTATGTAGGAACGGACAGGAACACGCAGTTAGAGTTTGATACGGAAATTAAGAAAACGGTCGTACCACCTCGTGTAAATGAGGAAAACCTCGGCTTTATTCATGGACCTTCTGTTAATCACGCAGTTGCTGCGGCAATTCTTCGAGCTGGTTATGCAGGCCACCAAGGAACGGCTTCTCCTGATTCCGCTATGTCGGTTAATTTGCGTTCAGATAGAGTCAGAAAGGCCTTGTTTTACATTGAAGGAATCAAAAATGGACAAGATCTCGCCAGTTTGCTCGGGTACCAATTTGAACGATCCTTGCATGATTTAGATGCTGGTTTGGATGAATACATTCTAGATATACGTCGACAATTCCCGATAGTCGCAAATGGCATAGTTGACGATGATCCAAGCGAAACGAGTGTGGAGGCTTTTGAAGCAAGAAACGTTGTGGACGGACTGAAATTGATTGAAGCGTACAGAGAAAACCCTACAGGGTGGGACGCTGGAATAAGCCCTTCAATTCCAACTACAGAACGGAATTTAATTATTTCAAGTATCGATAAGATTGTTGATCAGATGGATGCAATTGGAGACTTGATGCTATCTGAAGGAATGTTCCAGGTAGCAACAGGTAACCACGAACGAGCAGGAGCAGTGATTAAGTCACTTGGAGAAGGGAATATGATTCCAGATCCAGAAATCATTAAAACACCAAGACTTGATAAGGTGTATATGCAACGAAAAGCACTAATGTTCGATACAACGAGCGGTGACTCGCAGGCATGGCCAGGGGATGAATCTGCAAGATCTTACTCTGAACCTGCATTGAACAATTGGTTGAAAACAGTTTTACCTGATCCGAACAATATATTAATCAATTACCAATACACAACGCTCGATATCATGGGAGATGAGGCGTATACGGATGAACAAATTGCTTTGAGTGATCTTGGTTTGCAACCAATCGACTTTGTTTCCATGCTAACAGATCAAGGAAATACAGAAGATGGAACAGCATTATCGAGCTTACTCAACTATGTTGTTATTCATACGATTTCAAACACGGAAATTCCCATTTCAATTAAGTTCATCGACCGAACTGACTTTACATTACCGGAGCAAGTAACGATTTTTGAAGTACTTCCACTCGTACGCTCGATTCAAGAGATGTTAGGACAGGGAAGAATTGCAAAACCTGATGATTTCTTATTAGAAGGTCAAGTTTACGCAGTGAAAGAAGCGGCATTGCCGTCACAGGGAATCAACCTAACAAATGTTGAGGATCGTTTAACGGAAGCTCTAGGGCCAGCAACTACGGTAGGAAGAAAAGGATTAAAAGATATTAAATCTGACCTACAGGATGCTATGGATGATGCTGAT
>CAJQOB010000165.1 GCA_905479845.1 uncultured Flavobacteriales bacterium | reverse complement strand
AAATTATAGGCTTTTTTTAAGATCTTTCTGACTGTATTAAGATTCATGTTTAAAAAGCCAACTCAATTGTTTCCAACCAATTTGGCAAGTTCTCACGGTCCCAATCCAAATACATTTGCAATTGAGGATTATTTCGTTCTTTAATAAGTTTGTGACTTCAACTATAAGCCATGCTTTTGCTATTATTAGTTTTTTAACCAAATTTGAACCAGATAAATGATCATTGTACTTTAGATATTTATTAACGACGATCTCATAATCAGAGGCAGCACCCATTCCTTTTATTAAAGGAGCTAAATCTATTGCAGGGCTGCCATATCCAAAGCGCTCCCAGTCAAACAAAACTAATTCTCCATTTGAATTTATACCCCAATTACCAACATTGCTGTCTCCAGAAATAAAAGTGATTTGATCAAATAATAAATCACTTTGTTTTTGGATGTCTCTCAGCATTTGAGCTGAAATTTCAGGGAGCTCTAGAAGCATCAATGCCTTTTCTGTTTGCAGTTCAGTCCATTCATGGTTTTTCGTTAATGTATTAATGCTCTGTGTAAATTTATGAACTTTAGATAATTGACTAAATGTTTCTGAATTAGCATTCAATTCATCCAAGGTTACAATATTCGGGATATATTCAATAAATAGATTTTGTTTAACGAAATCAATTTCTATCAATTCAGGAATATTTACACCATTAGTTCTTAAGAGAGGGGCTATATTTTGATAGAAATTTAATTCTACAAGTGATGTATTTTGTTTTTTAATACACTGTACACCCATGTGTTCAGTTAAAAAAACTGACGCAACGCCCATTTCTGATAGATTTTTTTTGCCCATTTATTACCTTTCAAATTTCTATGGGTATGCTAACCAACTTCCGAATTCGTTAGATAAGGTAAGCATATTTTTATGCTGCATTATACCTAACACATCAGACTAAACATACAAGCGCATTACCTATTTTAGCGCCTCCAGTTTGCTTACATCAAGCTCTAAATATAAAGATTAAATATGGCAATAGCAGCTTGTAGTGGCACAGACAATTAGGCCACAGCTTTAGAGAAGTTCCAGAAGATTTCCTCAGCTTGGTTTGGTGACATACCTTTAAAGGTTTATGCCATAGTCACTTGTTAAGTGTCTTGAGTACTTCACTTTGCTAGGTTGTTAAATAGAGTTCCAATTTAAAAGTGTTCTTATTCTGCAATATGGTCTGGAGCTGGACATCTTTGGAAAACCACCGCTCTTATTGTTTGATGGTTGAAATAATATGCCTTCATTAGCCTATGAACACCGTCCATTACACCATGATCTTTAGAAATTATTATTGGGTGCTCAAGGTTTGCTGTTTCCATGCGCCTCCAATGCTCAATGATTTTTAGAGGAGAAGGCTCTTTATCTCCGTGAAACCAAGTATTTACATCTAAATACTGTTCCAATTCCTTAATTGGGTAGTCTAACACCTGAAGATGGTTTGTAGCTTCAATCAAATTCTGAATAAACCAAGTACAAAGTTTTCCATTGACTATCGTTCGGAACTTTCCATGAAATCCTTCGGGCATATTGGCAATTTCACTTTCATTAATCATACTGTAGACCTAACTAGACACATAATGTTTGACAACAGCGGCGCCGTAGGCGTCCCACTGCTTTGACTTGTTATGTGCTTAGTACACATTCCATATTAATTGATTCCAGAACTACACCATTTTGAGTTGTAAAATCTCTTTTATTTTTTTCAATAAATCCGTTTCGCAAGTAAAAGTTAACAGCGTTTATTGACGAATCCAATTTTAGAATTTTAATCCCAGCATTTCTTGCTTTTATAATAAGAAACTCAATCATTTCTTTGCCAATTTCCATACCAACGTAATTAGGTGAGACAAATAACGAAACTAAAAGTTGTTTTTCAAGATGTAATTCAACAAAGCATGCTACATGATCTCCCAAAACCTTAACATATTGAGTACAGCCATTTTGGGCATTAAGAACAAACCTTTCAGGCTTCGGTTTTCCTGCCCAATCAAAAATAGTCTTTTTATCATACTCTCTTATGCAAAGAGCTTTAACGAACGCTCTAAAAATAGAGTCCATTTTTTCGTAATCTGATTTTTTAGCAACACGAATCATTAAAGAGGGCCTTTAATAGCACATAACAGTATATTCGACGAACCCGGTTCGTATATTTTCAATTCGGTGTTTTCTGAAATTGAAATTCAATCAAACGCCCCAATTTGTTAATGTTAATAATAACAGACATCAGTAATAATACAATCAATTGGATTACAAACCGAAGTGCGGATAATGGATAAATAGCTATTGAAATAACCAACTGGTTAACCGTCTACTTTGGGTCGATAACTGTCTAAGATTCACAAAATCGTTTGACAACCGTTTAAATCTGAAGCGGTTATGATTTTGGATTTAAAAATAAAAATTTGCTGTCGACTAACAGCTCATTAGTATTATTTTGTAGAGTTAAACTCTTTACTCCATTTACCAGGAGTAAAATCATGTATACAAACATCGAACTAAAACCTAAAAAAATACCATGGAATAAAGGAAAAATAATTGGCCAGAAACTTCCATTTAAGCTCAAAGAAATTTGGTCGATTCGAGTACATCTTCAAATTAATAAGAAAGTTCGAGAACTTGCCTTATTCAACCTAGCAATTGATAGTAAATTACGGGCCTGTGATTTACTTAAGTTAAAAATTTCAGACATTTCAAATGGCAATGCCATTTCAAATCGTGCAACTGTGATGCAGCAGAAAACTGAACGCCCAGTTCAATTTGAAATTACTGAACAAACAAGAATTGCCTTATTGAAATGGATACAATTTAAAAAATTATATGCAACTAATTATTTATTTCCCAGTCGATTAGATCAGACACGGCATCTCTCGACCCGTCAATACGCTCGCATTGTTGAATCCTGGGTTATATCAATTGGACTTGACCCCATGAATTACGGAACCCATTCACTGCGAAGAACGAAAGCATCTCTTATATATAAACGCACAAAGAACTTAAGAGCGGTACAGCTATTACTCGGACATACTAAACTTGAAAGTACTATTCGTTATCTCGGCATTGAAGTTGATGA